>CAZUGK010000022.1:7608-43435 GCA_964619815.1 uncultured Clostridiaceae bacterium
CTTGTGCTTCATTAATTATGTTCATAAGTCATCCTCCTTTCAACCAATGAATTAACCAGTAATCGATTTCTATAAATACAAAAAATAGAAGATTTATATATTAAAATTTCTTACCGATTTCCTTTCTATAAGTGTAGGCTCCAGCTTAAAGGAAATATAATTGTTATCAGTCTCATCAAAGCTTTCAATAAGAATTTTGCATGCAAGCCTGCCGGTTTCAAAAGAAGGCTGGTTAATTGTAGTAAGGGCAGGATTAACCATGGCAGAAAACTCAATATTGTCAAAGCCAATCACTGAAATATCCTCTGGAATTCTCACCCCGTTGCTTATGAGGCCATGCATTATACCCATTGCAGTTATATCATTAACCGCAAAAATCGCAGTGGGCCTGTTTGCTGATGCAAGACATTTCTTAGCGATATCTATCCCACTCTCAAATTCAAATGTACCATTCTCAACTTCTTTTTCAACCTCTATAAGATATAGATAGTCATCTGTATACTCTATATTATTTTTCATCAAGCCCAGCTTATACCCGCTGAATATCTCTCTGCGGCTTCTTCTCGTGAGTGGGGCAGTAGCAAATGCAATCTTTTTATGCCCCATTTTTACAAGGTAATCCACAGCCATAATTCCACCGGCAGTAAAATCAAAGCTTATCTTGTTGCATTGAAAGCCCTCAATATTCTGGTCGAAGCCAACAACCTTCAATCCGTTTTCACACAGCTTTTTCAGGAAATCATGTTCTTCCCTGATCGTAGATAATATTATGCCCTTGACCTGCTTCTGGTACATTGACTCGATGTATCTCTTTTCGTTGGCTACATCCCTGAAGGAATTGCACAATAGTATATTATACCCGTGCTTCCTTGCTTCTGTTTCAATTCCCAGAACCAGCTGCGGATAAAACGGGTTTGATATATTGGGGATAATGACCCCAATATCCCTGCTCTCACTTTTTTTGAGCATTCTGCCCAACAAATTAGGAGAATAGTTCATTTCTTGTGCCGTATCCAACACCTTTTTACGGATTTCCTTGCTTATCGGATAATCACTATTGCTAAGAACCCTGGATACTGTAGCCGTCGATATACCAGCCTTCTTAGCTATATCATAAATTGTAGCTTTTTTTACAGTTTTATCTTTCTTATCCATATATAAAAACACCATTCTTTGCTATACTATTTTGTAGTAATCGGTTTCTATAAGTTTATTATACATGTTATTTTACAGATTTCAATAGTTTTTTTGTTATAATTGGTGATTTAATATTCAGCGGTATTTAAGAATCAAAAAGAGGGCAGAGCAGAGCCCCGCCCCCAAGGGTGGATGGGTAATGACGTTATCGGAATCTATTCTGAAGTTCAGTGGCGATGTCTTTGAAGGTTACGTTGGTGTAGTTCATTAGTACGGTCAAATGATAAATCAAATCTGATATTTCATAAGTAATTTCCTTTTTATCATTATTCTTTGCCGCTATAACTACTTCTGTGCTCTCTTCCCCAACCTTCTTCAATATCTTATCGATGCCTTTCTCGAAAAGATAGCAGGTATATGAACCGGGGACAGGGTTCTCTTTTCTGTCCTCCACCTTCTGATAAAGCTTTTCGGTAATCTCTCCGAAGTCTGCAACCTTTTCATTACCGGAAGCTGTCCATAAACTTCTGTAAAAGCAGCTTCTGTTTCCTGTATGGCAGGCTGCTTTGCCCTCCTGGTTTACCTTAATCAGCAGGGAATCCCCATCACAATCAAGCAGTATTTCCTTTACTACCTGTGCATTTCCTGAGGTTGCTCCTTTTTCCCAAAGCTCGTTCCTGCTTCTGCTGTAAAACCAGGTACGGCCTATTTCCATCGTCTTTCCCAGACTTTCCTCATTCATGTACGCCTGCATCAGCACTTCACCGGTTTTATAATCCTGGACTATTGCCGGTATCAGGCCTTTTTCATTAAACTTAATCTCATTGTTTAACATTTAAACTTCTCCAATCTATAACATTCTTAAGACTCGAGATACGAGATGCGAGATACGAGAAAAGTCCGGGTATTCCTTATGTGCACAGGTACAGGTAACATAGATGTTCTCCCGTTCCCCGGAACTTCATAGCCTGGCCCTAACTCTCGTGCCTCGTATCTCGTATCTCGCATCTGCGTACGCTAGTGCGCATTCTTATATCCTTACGCTTATTCCCTTATGCATCAGGTAAGCTTTTAAATCTTTTATAATCAAATCCCCGTAATGGAATAGCGAAGCAGCCAGTGCCGCATCTGCTCCTCCACAGGTAAGTACCTCGAAGAAATCCTCCTTTTTTCCTGCGCCACCCGAAGCTATGACAGGTATGTTGACTTCACCGGCGACCTTGGAGGTTAAGTCAATATCATAACCTCGCTTTCCACCGTCAGCATCTATGCTGGTCAGGAGTATTTCACCCGCTCCCAGCTCATTAACGGTTCTGCACCATTCCAGCACGTCTATGCCTGCGCTGTTTCTGCCTCCGTGAGTGTATACCTCCCAGACTGCTGTTCCGGACCTGCGCTTTGCATCTACCGCAACAACAATACACTGGCTGCCATACCTCCTGGCTGCTTCGGAGACCAGCCTGGGGTTCTTTACCGCCGCACTGTTCAGAGAAACCTTATCCGCTCCTGAATGAAGCAATACATCAATATCCTCCAGGCTGTTTATCCCTCCTCCTACAGTAAGAGGAATAAACACATCCTTTGCAGTTGCCTTGACTACGTCGGCCATAGTGCTCCTGCTCTCCTGCGATGCAGTAATGTCAAGAAATACAAGCTCATCTGCTCCTGCCGCATTATAAATCCTTGCTGCCTCTACGGGATCCCCTGCATCTTTCAGGTTGTTGAACCCGACACCCTTAACTACTCTTCCGTTTTTTACATCAAGGCAGGGTATAATTCTTTTTGCCAGCATATTATCCCTCCACAGCCTTAAGAGCCTCCTCCAGCTTTATGGCTCCTGTATATAAGGCTTTGCCTATTATTACCCCTTCTGCACCTGTACGCTTGATTGCCAAAAGGTCGTCTATGCTCTTTACCCCGCCGGAGGCAGTTATCCTTGTCCCTTCGACATTGCACATTTTTTCTATGCCGTCAAGGTTTGGCCCGCTCATTGTCCCATCCCTGGAAATATCGGTATATATTATGTTCTTGCAGCCTTTTCCCACAATTTTGCCTGCAAAATTATATGCACTGAATTCACTCACATTCACCCAGCCTTTTATTGCAACAAAGCCATCTATCGCATCGATGCTCACGGCAATTTTGTCCTGGTATTTTTGAAGAGCTGTTTCCAGAAGTTCTTCATTCAATACCGCTCCTGTGCCTATTATTGCTTTTGCCGCCCCGGTATTCAAAGCTCCCGCTATGTCTTCGACACTTCTAAGTCCGCCACCGATTTGCACGGGTATACTTACAGAACTTATTATTTTTTCAACTTTGGCGCTGTTTCCCATTTTTCCATTGAAAGCGCCGTTCAAATCAATAATGTGCAAGGCTTTAGCGCCCTTCTGCTCCCACATTTTCGCAGCATCAACAGGGTTTTCGTAAAAAACTTCCTTTTTTTCGAGGCTTCCTTCTTTGAGCCTCACACATTTTCCATCATAAATATCAACTGCCGGATAAATTTTCATATCAACATCTCCTTAATATTATTTAATATTGTTAGCCCAGTCTCACCGCTTTTTTCAGGGTGGAACTGCAGCCCCAAAATATTGTTCCTTTCAACAACTGCCGGTATGTCTGTCCCATAGCTCGTAACAGCGCATATGTCATCGGTTTGCTCTACCCTGGCATAATAAGAGTGCACATAATACACATGATCGCCATCCTTCACCCCATGAAGCACCTTGCAGTCATTTTTCTTCTGCAGAGTGTTCCAACCTATATGGGGAACCTTTACACTGCCCGGAATTCTGTCCACCCAACCTGGAATAAGTCCAAGACCTTTAAATATACCGCCTTCTGTACTGTAATCAAACAACAGCTGCATTCCCAGGCATATTCCCAGGACCAATTTTCCTTTAGCTGTCTGGCTGAGAATTATATCCTTCAAGCCGCTGCCTGATATATTCAAGCAAGCATCACTAAAGGCCCCTACTCCCGGAAGGACAATTCCCGAACAGCCGTCAAGCACTTTTGCATCCTTGGATACCACCGTATCAATGCCTATATGCTCAAAAGCCTTTTGAAGGCTGTATATATTGCCGACGCCATAATCAACTATTCCTACCTTCATAACCTATATACACCCCTTTGTAGATGGCAAGCCCAAGGAATCATCCCTGCTTGCAGCTGTTTTTAAAGCCCTTGCCACTCCTTTGAATATGCATTCGGCATTATGGTGAAGGTTTTCGCCGTACAGCAAATTTATATGAAGAGTTATAAAAGCATTGCTTACAAAAGCCTTAAAGAATTCTTTGATGTTTTCTGTGTCGAAATCTCCTGTACGGCCATTAAGCAGGCTGCAGTTGTAAACCAGGTTCGCCCTCCCGCAGAAGTCCGCAGCTGCCGTACAAAGAGAGTCATCCATTGGAAGCATCATGCTTCCATACCTTGCGATTCCGGCCTTATCCCGGGTGCATTCATACAGTACCTTTCCCAAAACTATTCCCACATCCTCCACAGTATGGTGAGGGTCAATATCTATATCTCCTTTTGCTTTTACAATAAGGTCAAAACCGCTGTGCCTGCCGAGCTGCTCCAGCATGTGGTCGAAAAAAGGAATACCCGTATCTATTTCATAGGTCCCGCTTCCATCCAGATTCAAGCTTACATACACATCAGTCTCCTTTGTCTTCCTGGACAGCTCTGCGGTTCTTTTTCCACTAGATTCCTTCATACAATACCTCCTTTATGGTTTCATACAGTTTGTCATTCTCTGACCGGCTGCCGACTGTAATTCTTAAGCAGTCCCTAAGTACGGATCCCGAATAGCTTCTAATATGAATTCCTGCGTTCTGAAGCCCCTTATATATTTTCCCGGCATAGACCGAGCGTATCAGTATGAAATTGCTCCAGGATTCAAAGCATTGAAGACATTCAAGCTCTGCAAGCAGCTTTGCCAGCCTTTCCCTCTCACTTTTTATTATTTCAACTCTTTCCTTCACTACATCCAGGTTTTGTAAAACCTCTTCCGCTGCAATTTGTGCAAGAGAATTCACATTGAAGGGGGAGCGGACCCTGTCAATATAACTTATAACGGCCGGATCGGCCAGCATATATCCTATCCTCAGCCCTGCCAATCCAAAAGCCTTCGAGAAGGTTCTCAGTATGATCAGGTTTTCATACTTTTTGAGCAGCTCTGCTGCGGTCAAGCCCGAAAATTCATAATAGGCCTCGTCAACTACTACAATCCCACCGGTATTTTTGAGTACCTGTTCTATTTCCGTCAATTCGAGCTTACCACCGGTTGGATTATTGGGATTGCACAGAAAGATGACCTTGGGTTTTTCTTTTTGCAGTCCGGCTATAAACTCATCAAGCTTCATTTTGAAATTACTGTTCAGGTTATATTCCCATATTCTGGCGCCACAGATGCTTCCGTATATTTTGTACATTGAGAATGAGGGATTCTGAACTGCTATGGTATCACCCGGATCAATGAAGGTCTGGAGCAAAACACTTATAAGCTCATCTGAGCCGTTGCCTATTCCTATGGAAGCAGTATCAACACTTGTATACTTCGAAACAGATGTTTTGAGAGCTGTGCAGTTACTATCGGGGTATCGGTTGAACTCCATAGCTTTAATTCTTTTAATCAGTGCTCCCTCTACCTTGTCATCCAAGCTCCAGGGTACTTCGTTTTTATCAAGGGCTATGCCCTCCAGCTTTGGTTCTGCCTTGTAGCTCTCAAGCTCAAGGGCCCGTTTGGAAAATAAATTATCTATCATTTTGCAACCTCACTTTCAATGCATTTGCATGAGCCTCCAGGCCTTCTGCTTCAGCAAGCCTTGCTGCAGCCGGCCCGAAAGCTGCCATATCCTCTTTGCTGTAGCATATCAGGCTTGACCTTTTCTGAAAATCCCTTGTTGAAAGGGGCGAAAAGAAGGCTGCCGTTCCATAGGTTGGCAATACATGATTGGGGCCTGCTATGTAGTCACCGATTGGCTCTGTAGAATAACCTCCAATGAAAATAGCTCCTGCGTTTCTGATATCCGCAAGCACCCTGAAGGGATCTGACGTTATTACCTCCAGGTGTTCCGGGGCAATTCTGTTTATTATATCAGCAGACATCTCTATGGTATCAGCCACAATAGCTGCCGAATTGTTCTCCAATGCTTTGCTTATTATGCTCTTTCTTTTCATACCTGCCAGCTGTCTGCTTATTTCTTTATTTACCTTCTTCGCAAATTCTTCGGAATCTGTTACCAGAAAGCATCTTGCCATTTCATCATGCTCTGCCTGGGAAAGTAAATCTGCTGCAACCCAGCATGCATTTGCGCTGTTGTCTGCAACTACTGCAATTTCACTGGGGCCTGCTATCATATCAATGTCCGCAAATCCGTATACTTCTCTTTTGGCGGCTGCTACATATGCATTACCGGGTCCTACTATCTTGTCCGCCTTAGGTATGGTTTCAGTGCCAAAAGCAGCTGCCGCCACCGCCTGGGCACCACCTATGCGGAAGATCTTTTCAATTCCCAGAAGCTTTGCTGTCACTGCTACATAAGGATTGATACCGCCATCTTTTGACGGAGGGGTTAATATGATTATCTCGCTCACTCCTGCAATTATTGCAGGTACTGCACACATCACCACAGTTGAAGGATAAGAGGCCTTCCCGCCGGGCACATATATTGCAGCTCTCTCTAATGGAGTTACCCTGTTGCCAAGCACACTTCCGTTATCCGTCAATATGTTGAAATCCCTGTCAGCCATCTGTTTCTGATAGCTTCTCACATTTTCTATGCTCTTGCTGATTGCCTCTATGAAGCCTTCCTCGACCTTCCCTGCTGCAGCCTCAAGCTCATTACCTGCAACCCTGAAGTCCGCCATATCGGTAACATTATCAAACTTCCTGCTGTACTCACGGACAGCCTGGTCCCCTCTTTCCCTTACATCGTCAACTATCTTCTTCGCTGCAGCTGTTACTTCTTCCGGAATAAAGCCATAGCTCTTATGGTTCAAAAAATCCTTCAGGCCGCTTTCATCAGACTGCGATAATATTCTCAACATCCGGCTCACCTCCTTTAATGGAAGCACTTATGGCAGCTGCAAAGGCATTTATGCTTTTGTTCATCAGCTTATAGCTTACTCTGTTCACTACCATTCTCGCAGTTATATCACAAATCTCTTCATATACAACAAGTCCATTCTCCTTTAAGGTCATTCCGCTTTCGACAATATCAACTATTGCGTCTGACAATCCCACAAGAGGCGCAAGCTCTATCGAGCCTTCAAGCTTTATGATTTCTACGGGCTCTGATTTCCCATTGAAATACTCTGCTGCTATTCTGGGGTATTTTGTGGCTATTTTCCTTACTATAGGGCGCACATCCTTCTTATCCGAGGGCCCTGCCAGGACCATCCTGCAGCTGCAGGTTTTTAAATCCAGTATTTCATTTACCGCACTCTGGGCTTCCATGAGCACATCTTTCCCCACTATGCCGATATCTGCCGCTCCGCTTCCTACATAAATGGGAACATCCGCAGGTTTTGCCAGAAAGAATACTATTCCCCTGCTCTCATCCTTAAAAATCAGCTTTCTGGAATTAAAATCAATAATATTTCCATAATCAGTTGTATTGAGCAGTTCCCCGATTTTCTCAGCGATTCTGCCCTTTGCAACAGCTACCTTCAACATTTTCCATCTCTCCTAGCTTCGATTTATTAAAGCATTTACTCAAAATTAACTACTTTATCATAACGGTATTGCTTTCTGTACTGTTCAAGATCCGAAATGCTGCCGCAGTTTACAAAATTTACCGTTAACCCGACTTTTCTGCAGCTTTCAGTGTATTCCAGTGCTTCAGCAAACCTGTCGTCACTGAAAATCACCAGTATTTTTTGTTCTTCATGACTCTTCATATTTTCAAATGCTTCTGCTTTAATCATGCTGTCCACATCTATTGCAAAGCCTGCTGCCGGACTGCTTGACCCCAGCTTTTCAAGAAGGTCGTCATATCTGCCCCCTGAAATCACCGCACTGCTTGCTCCCTTTGCATATGCCTTGAATATCAGTCCGGTATAATAATTCATATTTCCGGTCATGCCGGCATCTATTATCAGCTTGGAAGCGATACCCATTTCCCTGCTCTTTTCATATATCTCAAAAAGATAATCAACTGACTGTTTTACAGTATCATTGATAATGATTTCATCAATTCCCTTGAAAACATCCTCAGGGCTTCCAAAAAACCGCGGCAGTTTGCATATTATGTCCATATATCTTTCACTTATATCAAGCATGGCTGTTTCTTTTTCCAGTTCCACCAGATTCTTTTCACTGACCAGGGCTATAATGGAGGATTTTTTTTCTTCCGGTATGTTCAGTTCCATAAAAATGCCTTTTATTATCCCTACATGCCCTATATCTATCTTGTAGTCTGAAATCTTCGCTTTCCTGAAGCATTCCTTTGCCATGCCTATAATCTCTATATCCGGCCATTTGCCAGCACACCCGTATATCTCAGCCCCGATCTGGCAAAGCTCTCTTGCTGCACCACGGCTTTTCTTTCCTGCCCTGTATACATTTCCGATATAAAAGAGCTTTAAAGGTCTTTGCTCCCCTTTTAGCTTTGTAGCCACAACCCTTGCTGTGGGAATTGTCATGTCAGGCCGTAGAACCACTACTTTTCCGTCTCTGTCTATCGTTTTTATGATATTCTCATCATCAATAGGGGAAATTTCCTCTGAAAACAGTTCATAATACTCAAACAACGGTGTCTCTATCCTTTCGAAGCTGCAGGCTTGCATATAATTCCGTATATTCTCCAACAAAACGGTTCTCCTGCTGCTTTCCTCCGCAAGAATATCCCTCATTCCTTCAGGAATTCCAAAGCTTTGCATAATTTAATCCCTCTCTTTGCTTTGATTTAAAATTTTTAGATGTGCGGACGAACACTGTTCGCTCCTACAATATTTAAATTTTTAAAAAAACAAAACCCCGTAGGTATTTTTTTACCTACGGGGTTTTTAATATTGCATCCCATAGGCACAAGCACAAATAGCACTTATGCCTATGGAAAAGTTTCCTAAAAGGCTTAAGCGCTCTGCCTATGATGATGCATTCTGTTGGTCATACGTGTAATGATACTCATAAAATCAGCTCCGTTTTTTATGTAAAGTTGTTTTCATTTACTATAATACAAGAAAGGCCTGGCTGTCAATACTATTTTTAAAGTTTATACATTTTTGTGTATTTATTTTCAAGATAATCTATCAGATATTGCGGGTTGATTTCTTCTCCTGTGACTTGTTTCAGTATCTCAGCCGGCTCCAGGAGTTTTCCGTACTTATGTATATTTTCAGCCAGCCATTCTTTTATCTTAATTAACTCACCTTTTTCTATAAGCTTGTCAAAATCCTTTGTTTCTTTTTTTGCTGCATTATAAATCTGTGCTGAATAAATGTTGCCCAAGGTATAGGATGGGAAATACCCGAAGCTTCCACCGGCCCAGTGAATATCCTGCAGAACTCCCTCTGAGTCATTCAATGGCACTATTCCGAGATATTCCTTCATCTTCTCATTCCATACCCTTGGCAGGTCTGCGACTTTTATTTCGTTGTTTATGAGGGCTTTTTCAATCTCATACCTTATCATTATATGAAGGTTGTAGGTCACCTCATCAGCCTCTATTCTTATTAGTGAAGGCTCCACCTTGTTAATGGCCTTATAGAAAGCATCAAGCTTTACATCCCTAAGCTGCTTGGGGAATACCTTCTGCAAATCCTTATAGTATTTTTCCCAGAAACCGCGGCTTCTTCCTATGATGTTTTCCCAGTACCTTGACTGTGATTCATGGATGCCCATGGAGGTTCCCGTACTAAGCGGTGTGCCGTTTAATTCAGGAGATATATTCTGCTCATATAGGGCATGCCCCCCTTCGTGCAGCGAGCTCATAATCGCACTGACAAAATCATTTGGATAGTAGTGGGTGGTTATTCTTACATCTCCGGGATTCACTCCTATGGTAAACGGGTGTTCACTCTCATCAAGCCTTCCCGCTTCAAAATCATAGCCCATCTCCTTTAATATATACAGGCTGAACTCCTCCTGCTTTGCTATGTCGAAATGCTGCTTCAAAAACCGATCTTCAGGACGCTCATGGGATTCTTTTATTTTTACCACCAACGGCACTATTCTGCTTCTCAGTTGGTTAAATATCAAATCAAGTTTTTCAACTGTCATTCCCGGCTCGTAGAAGTCCAGAAGAGTATTGTATTTGTTGTCCTTGTATCCCCACAGTTCAATGAACTCAAGGTTGAAATCAACTATTCTTTCAAGATACGGTCTGAACAACCCGAAATCATTGTTGTTCTTTGCAGTCTCCCACACTGACTCAGCCTCAGAGGTTAGCACAACATATTCCTTATATCTGTCTGCAGGTATCTTCCTGTATTTATTGAATTCCTTCCTGCTTTCCTTTACAACAGCCTTCGTAATGTTATCAAGCCTGCTGCCGTTATCCGGTTCATCAAAATATGACAAGTATTCCTCCATCTCCGCAGAGGTAGACAGGTTAAAGGCTTCACCCGACAGCATGCCTATTACTTCAGCTCTCTGAGGCACGCCTTCCTTTGGTGCCCCTGTTCTTAGATCCCAATAGAGTACTGCCAATGCGTCATTATAGTATTTAATCCTTTTAACCAGCTCCATAAAGCCGTCTCTCATAACCTTCGAATCTCTTACCAATTTAACCACTCCCACTAACTTAATCTGGAATTGATATTATAATTCTATAATATCAATTCCAGCAAGTCAAAGTATATTCGATATAAATATTATTATATGACAGTTGTATATGAATTTGTTATCTACATCATATACTCAAATACAAATACTACAGCTCCTATTATTCCGACAGCAATATACCAGGGAATATCAATATTTTTCATTTTACCTGCTCTCCCCATACTTTTTTAGATATTCGTTTTGTCCTATTTCATATAGATTGTTTCCTTCTGAATCTATTACAACTACGACCGGCAAGTCTACTACTTCCAGCCTCCGTATTGCTTCTGCGCCCAGATCCTCATATGCTACTATCTCCGCCTTTTTGATGGTTTTTCCCATAAGCGCCGCTGCACCGCCTATAGCTGCAAAATATACCGCACCGTTTTTTTTCATGGAATCTATAACTGCTGATGACCTTGAACCTTTTCCTATCATTCCCTTTAAGCCTATATCCAGCAGCTTCGTCGCATAGGCATCCATCCTGTAGCTGGTGGTAGGCCCTGCAGAGCCTATTACATGCCCTGGCTTTTCAGGTGTAGGCCCTACATAGTATATAATGGAATCCTTCATATCTACGGGAAGTTGCTTTCCTTGTTCCAATAGTTCTACCAGCCTTTTATGAGCAGCATCCCTGGCTGTGTAAATTGCTCCTGTTATGAGCACGCTGTCCCCTGCTTTCAATTCTTTTACCTTATCTATCGTAAATGGAGTAGTAATCCTTTTTTCCATATGCATTACCTCCTTCTAAAGTTCTGCATGAGCATGCCTGGTTACATGGCAGTTTATATTTACTGCTACAGGCAAAGCTGCAATATGTGTCGGGTATGCCTCAATGTTTACCTTTAATGCTGTTGTACGTCCACCGAAGCCCTGAGGCCCTATCCCCAGCTTATTGATTTTATCTAAAAGCTCCTCTTCCAAAGCTGCATAATAAGTATTTGGATTGCTCTCTGCCAAGGGCCGGAGCAATGCCTTCTTGGCTAATAGAGCAGCCCTGTCAAAGGTTCCTCCGATGCCTACACCTACCACAACAGGCGGGCATGGGTTGGGTCCTGCTTCTTTAACTACTTTTAATATAAACTCCTTTATTCCTTCCACTCCGTCGGATGGCTTTAGCATCTTAATCTGACTCATATTCTCCGAACCAAAGCCCTTTGGAGCAACAGTTATCCCAAGCTTGTCACCAGGCACTATATCGTAATAAATGACAGCAGGGGTATTGTCCTTTGTATTAATACGCTCCAAGGGGTCACCTACAACAGACTTTCTTAAATAGCCTTCCTGGTAGCCCTGTCTTACCCCCTCATGAATTGAGCTTTCCAAATCCCCGCCTGTGATATGCACATCCTGACCGATTTCCAAAAATACACATGCCATCCCTGTGTCCTGGCAGGCAGGCACGTTTTCATTTCGTGCAATATCAATATTCTTTAATATTTTTTCAAGAATGTCCTTTGCCATTGGCCACGGCTCCTTTTCAGCAGCCTCTTCCAGCTTTTTCTGAACATCGTCAGAAATATAGTAGTTGGCGTCTATGCAAAGTTTCTTCACCAGCTTTGTAATATCAAGTACATTTATTTCCTTCAATTTGTTCACAGCCTTTCTTCATTAATACTTGAGCTAAATTTTTTTACTATACTTTATATTGAAAACTTCAGTCACATATTAGTTCCAACTCATATAAAAAATATAAAAAGCAGGTTGCTGCCAATAGGTCTGCACAGCCACCCGGGCTAATATTTTTTCTTATAAACTCCTGATCAAGATCTTCAACTGCTTTTCTTGAATTAAGGATTCCTCCGGCTTCCAGAACTGCCCGTGCTTTTTCCTGAGCATATCCAAGTCCGGCAAATCCGGTCCTTGAGATGATATTTGTATCGCAGGTTCTTGCTATAAGCAGCAATAAGGTTTGTACAGCCGCATCATTAATATTTACACCATGCTGCATTAATTCCCTGAAAAAAGGAAGAGCAGTCTCAAATACCGATGGAAACCCTGCCTGTGCTTCACCTCTTACTCCTGTAATTCCATTCTCCACATACAGTCTCTGTCCTGCTGTCAATGAGATATTTCCTCTATCAAGTGACTTAAAATCTTCGTCAATAATATTTTTACACATTTCAGAGCAGAGACAGGATATATGCTTTGAGAAAGGACTCTGACGGGCTACTGCGAAGCTTACTGCAGTGATTAATATGCCTAGTGTAAAAATAGATCCTTTGTGTGTATTAACTCCCTTTGTCGCTTTATACATTTCCGCTTCTGCTTCTATTCCATGCGCCCTTATTGTACTGAAAAGCTCAGGTAAATCATCCGTACCGGCACCGGCCTCTGAACACCTTAAAAAATAAGAAGCGAGAGAAAAAGAACTGTCTATAAAAGTATAAAAATCCATGTCCTTATGGGCTCCATTATTTAGACGGTCAACCAATCCGGGCTTTGGTGCCGCACTAACTTCAGTCATCAGTGCCTTAAGTGCCAGATTAGATATTTGCTCATAGTTTTTACTGTTTTTCATCATATCATCTCTCTTATGATTATATAATAAGTGATATAGAAAAAGGTAATTATTATTAAACAATTACCTTTTTAATCACGGCTTAGCTCCTCACGGAACAAATATTTGAATGTAGTTTCAGGCACCATTTCTTTTATTACTTCAATATTTTGTTCTGAGAGTGCTTGTCGCACAGAACTTGCAGAAACAATCCTATCATTTATTTTTTTTCTTGGTATCTCGATAAACTCTATATTACTATTCCCAAGTTTCTCTTCCATCGTTCTATTGTATATTTCGGTAAGCGGATCTTTCGGCTCTTCTCCAACAAATCGTTTTGAAATATTCAATGCAGGAGCAATATATCTTATAAAAAGGTCTATGTCCAGTTGAGCCTGGTTTTTCGCTTGTTCATCCGCTTTTTTTATAAAATATTTCGGGAAGGTGGCGGAAGAAATCACATAATCTCCACCACCAATTACTACAATATTTTTAAATTCCCGACACCCTTCTTCGACCAGCCTTTTCCTTACTTTATATGGAAAAAACGAACGGTCCTCTTCAACTACTATTATAAATAACAGCTTACATTTTCCAAGGGCATTCTCTACCAGGTACTTATGCCCGTTTGTAAAAGGGTTGGCATTCATTACTATACAGCCGCATGTTTTATTTTTTACTGATTTCTCTTCTGCAACTCTTTTTAATCCATGGAGATATTTATCTATGCCTTCTGAGCCGCTTTCCAGCAATATTGCATGATCAGATACAGCTAAGACCTTAAATCCCAGGCTTGTAAACTTAAATTCATTGCATGGCTTTGTATACACCTGACAGACGGAATATCCCTTCTGAAACAGGCATTTTCTCATTTCGGCAACCAGAACAGCTGTTAAATTATTACCCCGGTAGTCAGGATGTATGGCAAACTGTTTAAGTACTTTTCCTGAATTTGCGGCCATAGCTATCAAGTGCCCCTTATCTATTATCCCAAATATTTGTTCTATATCCTCATCCTGGGTTAAGGAGTACATATCCAATAGCATGCTGATATCATCTGAATAATCATTATTCCCGGCGGAAAGCCATTTTTTCTCCATATCATATAACCTTTCTTACGACATCAATTAATGTTCCATCTCTATATTCTACAGCTGCAATAATTTTATCATCGAAATGCAGAGGCTCTGGTTTCCCGCATATGTCATCTTCAATCTCTTTTAATTCAAGTATATCTATTACAGGTAGTCCTGCTTTTACAAAGTTCTCTTTCAGCTCAGGCCTCCTCGGATTTACTGCAATACCGCGGTCCGTTACAAGAACATCTGCCGTCTCGCCCGGTGTGTTTACTGTAGTAACCCTTTCCACTACGGTAGGTATCCTTGATCTGTACAGCTGGGAAACAATGATGCTCACTTTACAGCCTGCCGCGACGTCCGCATGTCCCCCTGAACCGCCCATGATTATTCCGTTCGAGCTTGTTGTAACATTTACATTAAAATCCAAGTCTATTTCAGTTGCTCCCAGAATTGCAACATCCAATTGGTTTACAACAGAACCTTTAGTATGGGGATTGCTGTATTGTATACCGAACAGGAAATTTCCCTGTGGTTTTTGTTATTCTTCAAGGATTCGACTGCATCCAAGTCAAAGCACTGTGTATCCAATAATACTTTGAACAAATTGTCCTCAAGCATATCAACCATCGGTTTTGTAATTCCGCCCAGGCCAAAACTGCCGACTATATTCTTTTCTTTCATTTTTTCCCGTATATACATTGCTGCTGCAAGGGATATACCTCCCGCCCCCGTCTGAAGGGAAAAACCGTCCTTAAAATATCCGCTCGACTCTACTACAGATGCAGTAAGATTTGCTATGATTCTGCCAAATAGTAAGCATGATTCATGCCAACTATGGTAGTATACATAAATAGCGCAAATAGTGAGAAAATTTATACTAGCAACTTAAATTAGTCTATAATTTAAACACATAAGCGTTATTTTAATAAACCGTGTTCATTTTTCAAACAATAATTCCTTAATTTTACTTCAAGTGCTTGTAGTGTTAAAAAACTAGCAGTATGAAAAGGACCATATGGTCCTTTTCATACTGCTAGTTTCTCTGTAAATATATTAAATTTTAAATTTCATCACAAAACCTTAAATACTCTGAAGACCTCCCAAAACTTGAGCCTCACGTCTTGTATCTACTCAGTTTTGTCATATTTCCCGGGAAATACTGGTTTTTTGACATTCTATGCAGCTGGCTGAGCAGTTCTCGCCCTTGCTACGCTTTCTCCATATACACCCTGCTGCCTGAACCGTTAACTACCGGGGGCTCAACCACAAGACGTCTTGTAATCCGGCTTTTCATTTCAGGCACATGGCTTATCAAGCCTATCACCCTATCCTTGGTGCTTAACCTTTCCAATGCATCTATAACTGTATCCAATAGGTTGCTGTCCAAAGTTCCGAAGCCTTCATCAAGGAAGAAGAATTCCAGGGGGCTCTGCCCTTTAAGCTGTATCTGAGAGGACAAGGCAAGGGCGAGTGCCAGAGAAGTCAAAAACGTTTCACCACCCGAAAGCGTGGTTACCAGCCTGCGCATCCCCCCATTGGAATCATCCCTGATTACAAAGCCGTTTTCTGTATCCAGCTCCAGTCCATACCTGTGCCTGGTCAATGTGCCAAGAGTCTCAGATGCCTCTTTTGCAACATATCTTAGCCGTTCCTCCGATATATATTCTATAAAACCGTTGCCCTTAAGCAGGTTTTTAAACTGCTCCAGATGCTCCTTTTTCCTTGACAGCTCCTGCAGTTCCTTCCCAAGGGAGAGCCAGCTATCATAATTGGATTTGATTGTTTCAAACCTGTTTCTCGCACTTTCAAAGGCTGCAATACTATTTTCCTTTTTCAGCTTAAGCTCCTCGTACCTGAGGCTGATTTCCCGCCAAAGCTCCTCTGTTATGCTCCGGCCTGACAGCTTCTTCTCAATTACCCCTATGTGTGCTTTTGTGCTTGCACTTGCCGCTTCATATTCCTTTATGATTTTTTCCTGCTGCTCCAGGATTTCCTTCGGCATAAACGCTTCAAGAACTGCCTCCTGAGAAGCAAAGCCTTTGTCTTCAAGTTCCTTTTCCAGCTTCTCAGAATCATTTTTCAGCTTTACCCCATATATCTCCCGCTGCTTCTCAAGCACCCTTTTATCCTTG
Organism: uncultured Clostridiaceae bacterium; assembly: GCA_964619815.1. GTDB lineage: Bacteria > Bacillota > Clostridia > Lutisporales > Lutisporaceae > BRH-c25. The sequence goes on from CAZUGK010000022.1 coordinate 24,229, forward strand.
ACAACCTTTTCATAGCTTTCCCTGACTGTATTTACATACTCCTGTGCTCTCTTTTCCCCTTCTGCCAAAGCAGCCATTTCTCCCTCTACCTTTGCTATTTCAGCATGAATGTCCTTATCTCCAAGAAGAGCCTGGATTTCCTTCTCCTTTTCCTCCTTCTGGTATTTGTAGCCTCTGCCCTCCGCAGTGTTTTCCGAAAGCTTTTCCACATCAAGCTTTTTTGCTTCTTCTGCTTTCTCGATTTCCTTTCTCAGCTCTACAACACTATTTTCGAGTTCCTGCATCTCTCTATAAAGGCTCTCTGCCTCACGGTCATTGCTTTGTATCCTCTTAAGTTCATCCCTCATGCTGCTTATTCCCAGAGTCCTGGCAACAGCCTCATAAGTAGTTGTCTTAGTGCTGCAATCCTCCTCTGCTTCTTTATAAGCCTTTTGAAGTTCCCCTAGGTGGCTCCTATTTGCTTCAAGCTGTGAGTGCTTTCCGCTGCTTTCCACCTGATAGCGGCCGTACTCCTCTGCTGCATTTTTTTGCATTGTTTCCAGTTCTGAAAGCCTTTTCTCCCAATCCTCAATAGCTATGAGCCTTTCCTGCTTTTCTCCCGACATCTTATCAAGAATGCTCTCTATTGAATCAGGGGACAGTCCCCTGTAATCCTCGGGAAGTCTGCCGAGCAGCTCAGTCTGTTCCTCCTGCTTGCTGTTAATATCCGTCATCACAGCTTCTTTTTGCCTTCTTAAACTATTATGCTGCTCATTAAGCTTTATGCTTTCATTTTCAAGAGCCCTGCAATCCTTATCCAGCTTATCAATCAAGAATTGAAGCTCCTTTACTGCCTCTCCCCCAGCTGCTTGATCTACGTCCTCCCAATGAACTGCGGGACTTGGATGTTCTATAGCTCCGCAGACAGGACAGGGCTCATTGGCTCTCAGAGTCTGCGCCAATAGAAATGCAGTATGGCCTTCCTGCTCCCGCTTCTTTTCCTCAAGCAAAAGCCTCTTAATATCAAGCTCTGAAAGCTTTTTCTCCTTCTCTGCATGAAGTCCGTCAAGCTTCCGTTCCAATGCTTCAAGCTGCTTGTCATATCCCGGCACTTTAAGCTCCAGCTGCTCAATATCCTTAAGTTTGAGCTTCAGAGCATCAGTAACTGACTTTATGCTATAATACCTTGTCTCCGCTTTAATTATGTCATTCCTGTCCCACTGCTTCTTGCTCCTGTGCTGTTCATAGGCTGCTTTTGCTTCCTCCAGCTCATTAAACAATACAAGACCTTTTTCCTCCAGTACTCCAAGCTCCTGCTCCTTCCTGTTTATTATGCCTGCAAGCTCGTCATAGCGGGATTTCTGTTGTTCCTTTACCTTATTGGAGTGCTCCAGTTCTTCTTCCAGTGCAGCACCTTTTTGTACCTTATCCCTGTAGCTTGCTTCGACTTTAAGAGCCTCAGTGCGGTTTTTGTGCTCCGCTGTTTTTGCTAAAGCCTCATCAAGCTTTGACTTTTGTGCTGCTATGACTTCATCCCATTGGTCAACCTTCCTTTTTAGTATTATATATTCATTCCTAAGCTTCTGAAGGACTTCCTCCATTTTTTCAAGCTCGCTCTTTGTTTGCAGTGCCTTTGTAAGCTTAGTCCTATGCTCTACCAGCATTGGAATTCTTTCCTGCCTTAATGCACTCGCCTTATCAAGCTCGCTTTTGCCCTTTTCCAAAAGTGAAGCAAGTTCTTCAAGACTGGTATCTAGCTTCTCCAGCTGTACAATTGTCTCTTTTAGCTCTGCTTCTGTTTTTTTAAGCTCGTTTATTCTGTCTGTAAGGCTTTGTGCTGTCACAGCTCTTTTGCAGCGTTCCCTCATGGAAGCTATTTCAGCCGCCATGCTTTGCTGCTCTTCTTGTTTCAGCACTGCTTCCTTAAGCTCCCTGGATAGCTCCCACACCTCTTTGGCGCCGTTATATTCCGCCTCAGAAGCCTTAATAGCGTTATCCATGTTCTTTCTATGCTCTGCTGCTTCGCTAAAAGCAGACTCTGCTTCCTTTAACGATGTCTCTGTGATATCTCCCAATACGGATAAAGCGCCCTCAATCCTGGAAAGCTTGTTTCTAATCCTTCCCAGCTTTCTGTTAACCTTATCTGTAAGTTCTCTGCCATACTCCTCAAGGTAGAATATACGCTCCAGCATTTTTGTCTTTTCAGCCTTTGGGGATAGCAGAAATTCCTGGAATTTATTCTGCGGCAGCACAACAGAGCGCGTGAAATCATCAAACTGCAGCCCTAAAAGCTCTATTACCGCCTCATTGACTTCTCCTTGCTTGTCTGCGAGAACCACATTCCCTGAGGCTCCAAGCTCAATCAGCCTTGCCACTCTTGATTCTACAGAGTTATCCGAATCCTTCTTCCTCCTGTATACCCTCTCTACTTTATAGGTCTTTCTCTCATTAGACTTTACCAGGTCAAAGGTAAAGGAAACCCTCATATTGGCTGCGGACATGTTTATAATGCCCTGAGTGCCTCTGTTTGCCCTATGTACATTTCCATACAAAGCCAGGGTCACCGCATCCAGTATGGTTGATTTTCCACTTCCCGTAGGTCCGAATATACCAAACAGACCTGTTTCTCCAAGTCTGTCAAAATCTATAGCCTGCAGTTCTTTAAAGCTCTGCAGACCCTCTATTTCAAGATACCTGGGTCTCAATACCCTCACCCCCAAGTTCCTCTTCCTCATCTTCTGCTTCAGGATCTCCATTCACTACTTCAAGAAAGGTTGCAAGCATTTCTTCTGCTGCTTCCATCCCTGTCTTGTATCTGTAATAATCCTTGAAAAGCTCTTCTATCCTTTTTCCTTCCCGGCTTTCAAAGCTTATAATGCTTTCTTTCTCATCAGTTACCACCGGTCTTATGTTAATGATTCCAGGGTTCAACTCCCTGAGTTTCTTCTGTTCCTCCAAGGTCAGTGCTCTGTCGGTATATATCTCCAGGTCTATCCAGGCATTCATATCCCTTCCCTCTTCACACCATCTCAAAGCTTCCTCTATTCCATTCTTTGCCCTCCACTGCTTCAAAGGCCTTCCTGAATTAAGGTATACCTCCTTAACCTCTGCTTCCATACCCGGGATAGCATCCACTATGTATACCACCTTGCTGTAATCAGTCTCCGAAAAGCTGTATGCTATAGGAGAACCCGAGTAATACGCAGGTGACAGTGCGCTTTTTATCCTCTGAGGCCTGTGAAGATGCCCCAAAGCAATGAAATGTGCATTATCAGGAAGCTGCTCTGGATCGACAACCAGGGCACCTCCAAGCTGCCTTTCGGAGTCTGATGTCTTGCCGTCTCTGAGGTACAAATGACTGACGATCAGATTAACAGTATCTTCCCTGAAGTTACTGCTCAAGCCGCGCAGCAATTCTGCTATTTTATCTGAATAAGCCTGTTGAAGCTTGTCTTCCTGTGAGTCAGCGGATATAAGCTGTTCCAACCTGGCTTCGGAGGGATAAGGCAGTGTTATTATCACAGCACTGTGCTCTGAGCTGACCGGCTTTATCTCCAACCATCCCGGACCTGCCTGCAGTATAGCTGAACAGTTGTGGTATACCGCAGCATCACTTCCCGGATATCCAAGCAGAACTATGCCGTTCTTATATGCCAGAGGGCTTGCCGCACAGAGCCTGTCAGGACTGTCATGGTTGCCTGCAACCACAATAACAGCTCTTGTGCCTTTGGCATTAAGCCTGTCAACAGCATCGTAAAACATCTCTTCAGCAGCAGAGGATGGGTTATATGTATCAAAAATATCTCCGGCTACAAGCACCAAATCCACCGCTTCACTCTCTGCAATTCCACAAAGCTCGTCTATGAATTGCCTTTGCTCCTCTATCCTGCTTATGTTCTCAAGAGTCTTTCCCAGATGCCAGTCTGATGTATGAAGTATGCGCATGATATGCCTCCTCGCATCTAATTTATGGTTAATATGTAAATGCATTATCATATTGTATTTATCTTTATTCTATCGGATTATTTGCCAAAATACAATTCGGCATACAGTTTACATAATGTCGTTTAGGCTGAATAAATAAAATACCCGGCATAAAAGGCACGGTTTTATAGGGAAACTTATTGAACCATACCCTGAACCGATACGGAAACAGGAAAAGCAAGCCAGCAGGTTATTAAACGAACTGCTGGCTTGTTGCGTTTTGAAATATTTAATTCGCTCTTTCTCTCATGGTTTGCGGTGACAGCTTCTATGGTTTCAGAAATGCCTATTAAGTGCACAATTATATTCTTTTGCAAACACCCACCCATTCTGCAGCATAACCGAATTCATATATTTCGTCCGGAGATAGTTCGACAACGTGGTGTGGACAGCCACAGGCTGGAAACAAAGTATCGTACTGCTTCACCGAAATATCAATGTAAACAGGAATATCTTCTGAGATAGCAAAGGGACATACACCGCCAACAGTTTGTCCTGTCATTTCTGTAACCTCATCAGAATTTAACATGCGGGCTTTCATTCCAAAATAATGACGGAATTTCTTATTGTCAATTCCTGCATCTCCGGCCATAACCAACATCATACATCCATCCTCTTTGCGCAAGGTCAATGTCTTTGCGATTCTCGAAGGCACAACACCAATCGCTTTTGCCGCTTCCTGAACCGTAGCACAAGAATTTCCAAATTCCTTGATTCGATCATCTAATCCATGTTTTTCAAAATACTTTTTTACAATTTCAAATGCCATTATGGACCTCCGTGCCTTTTATACTTATTTGATTTACACCGAGAAGTGCCTTTTCAATAGCGGCTTTCACATCTTCTGCATTCTCGCTTTGAGCTGAAGATTCTAATGCTGCTTTTGCTTCTGTACCGGCAATCCTTCCAAGTGCCCACGCAGCCGCTTCACGCACCATAGGCACACCGGTATTAAGGGCCATTTTCAAAGCCCGAATATACTGCGGATTTCCTGTATTGCCTAAAGCAATGGCTGCATTTCTGCGAAAAATTTCAGGCTTACGAATATAGTTATACATGATTGGCCGAACAACACGTTCGTAGTATTCATCATCCATAAACAAAACCTTTTCAAGGTCAAATTCTGTTACTAACTGCTCTAAAAACGGATCTTTTTTGATTGCTTTTTTAAGCGGCGCCTGATTGCGTGGACAGACCGTTTGGCAGCAGTCGCAGCCATGAATATAGGTGCCGTTTACCACTCGGATTTCATCGGGAATAGGCTTTTCTCGCATATGGTTGTACAGTAGACATTTTTGCGGAATCAATTTTCCCGGTGCATATAAGGCACCGGTCGGACAAGCGTCTATGCATTTATGACAGCTTGGGGGACACTTACAAGTGATGGTGGGTTCATCATACTCTAATTCGGTATCAACTAGGTAGGCATAAAGAATAATGAAAGACCCACAGCCGTCTGCATAAGCAAAATTATTACGCCCGTATGTGACGGTACCGGCTCGCGCACAGGCGATGCGAAGAGGAAGCGCTGTTCCGCTGTCGTCCACTTTGCAGCCCAGCTTTGTCAGATAATCTTGCAACGCTTGTGCGCGCATACCATTGATTGAGTCAGGTAACGGAGAATAGGAACGGCTTAAATAGGCACGGCCAATACTTGCAGTCAATCTTTCAGGATAGTCGATGTCTGAATAATCGTAAACAGCACATATTATGGATTTTGCCTCTGACATATATTGGTGTGGTCTTGCACCGGCAAACATACTTTTCGGCCGCGCAACCCATTCTTCATACCCCGGTGTGCGATTGAAAATTTCCTCCATATATTCCGGAAAGTCCTCCGCGGTTGTAATACCAACCTTTGCAAAGCCTAATTCCAATGCTTTACGTTTAATTTTTGAAGTTAAAACTTTTTTATCCATAGCCCTCCGCCGCATTCTTTTCCAGATATTATTTGATCGTCTTCGGTTACAGTCCCTCCACAATAAGGTTTGCCACAGAATAGAGCACTGCCTTGCCGGAGAGTTTAAGCGGTAGCTTTCTGGGTGCTGCACGATTGTTAAACTACACGCAATCTACCGTAACGTTTCAAATACAGCAGCTGGAGCAGGAATTATCAGTAAAGCTGTTTGAAAAAGTCGGACGCAAGATGGTGATTACGCAAGCCGGCAAAGATGTATTGCCCTACATCGACACCATTTTGCAAGCTACCAAGCAGCTTGAAAATTACGGTAAAGAGATGCAGCAGCTCACCGGAACATTAAGGGTTGCCATGCCCGAAACGCTTTTGACCTATCGAATGCAGCCAGTTCTTAAAGCATTTCGTCAGCAAGCCCCGGGTGTGAAACTGTCGGTACAAGCATTAAACTGCTATGCTATTCGAGATCTGATTGTGAACGGTGGTGCAGACATTGGCATTCACTACGATGTAGGCGGATATGGAGCATCCATGGTGACGGAACAACTGGCTGAATTTTCTTTGGCGCTTATTGCAAGCCCGGATTTGGATGCATCGTACTGCGATTTTGTTATGGCACATCAAAGAAAACCTATTTGTCTTATTACCAACGATCCAGACAGCATCTTTCAAATCATGTTTGATAACTACCTCAAAGAGCAGGACATTGTTCTTGATGGTGTGCTGGAACTCTGGAGCATAGAAGCCATCAAGCGGAGTGTTGTCAGCAATTTAGGAATTGCTTACCTGCCCAAGTATGTTGTAAAGGATGAGTTGGAGAACGGTTCCTTGCAAGAATTGAAAACAGACTTGTCTACGAAAACCATTTCTGCGATTTGTACTTACCATAAAAACAAGTGGATTAGCCCAGCAATGGAACTTTTTATTCGATTGCTAAACGAGAACTGGTAATTTTAAATTTGACGTTCGCTATCTTTACTTTGATCTCCGGAACAGTTCAGTCAGATATTCATACTGAGTCCCTTCAGCCATGGCGCATGGCGAAAGCCTGTCCGATACTCCAAAATGATCCGTCAAAAGCCGTAAAGCCTGCTCCGGTAAAAGGAGCAGGCTTTACGGCCCCTGGTCGCTAGAATATCATAGATCGAAAAAAATCAGTCGGTACCGGTTCATAGCTGCCGCGCTTTGCAGTGGCTACCCAAGTTTAATTCAAAACAGCCTTATCCCGCATCGATTCTCCTGCTATAGGGTTAGAATCACCTTGCCCTTTGAATGTCCGGTATCCACTTTTGTCAATGCAGCATTGATATCCTTAAATTCAAAGGTCGAGTCAATGGACGGCCTGATATTTTTTGATTCCACAAATTTCGTGATTTCCTCCAGCTGTTTGCCGTCAGCACGCATGAATAAAAAATGATATTCCTTGTTTTGCTTACGTGCCATGCGGTCCAAGCCAGAACCCGCCATACCAAACATCAGCTTTTTCCAAAAAGGAAAATGCCGCTCTGCTGCAAAACGATAGTTAGGCATCCCTGCCAAAGAAACCAGCTTGCCGTAAGGCTTTAAAATGCCAAGTTTCTTTTCAATTTCCTTTGTTGTATCCAGCACATAATCGATGTTAGACAGAAGTTTTGAATAATCTTCTTCCTTGTAGTTCAGAAATTCATCTGCACCGAGATCAAGCATTCTCTGCCGTCCCGCTTCACCCCCGTTTGTGATGACATATAAACCAAAATGCTTGGCCATCGGAACAGCCATGGCGCCAAGTCCTCCTGTTCCGCCGGAGATAAATATTTTTTCGCCTGGCTGTGCATTGAATTTTTCTTTCAGCACCTGATAAGCGGTAAGCGCTGTCAACGGAACCGCCGCCGCCTCTACGTAGTCCAGACTGGACGGCATTTTGGCTGCGGCATCTTCATGGACTGCGGCATATTCGGCAAATGCTCCAATACGCTGCTCCGGAAGCCTTGTATAAACAGAATCGCCCACCTTAAATTTTGTTACACTCTTTCCCACCGCTTCAACAACGCCCGACAGCTCATTGCCCATTGTCAGTGGAAATTGATAATCGACAATCAATTTGACGCTACCCCTTAAAATGAGCAGATCCAGCGGATTGACCCCTGCCGCCTTCACTTTAACCAGAACATCATAATCGTTCACTTCCGGCACTGGAACATCGTTTAATTCGAGCTTAATTTCTTTTGAATAGTCACCGATTTGTGCAGCTTTCATAATTATCCTCCTTGTATCAGAACCATGCTACAAAGCATACAAGTTGCCTAATAATAAGTCTCTCCGATTCCGGCTACAGCTATATGCATTTGGCCGCTGCATTTATTTGTTAAAGATACATTGTGTTTCAACACCAAAGCACTTCGTGCACGAAATACATTTAGCAGGCGTCCTGTCACCGCTGGCCCAACGGTTAATCAGTTCCGGTTCCCGTATAAAAGGCCTGCTCAGCGAAATATATTCAATTTTAGTTTGATTCACAATATCTGTTAATTTGTTAAAATCTCTGTGTCCGCCAACGCAGATAACCGGTATCTCGATTTCTTCCGCAATTTTTGCAGCATATTGCTCGAAATATGATTCTGTATCCGGTGTAACTTTTCTGATTACGCCCTCATTCACTCTGGATAATCTGCTGCCCCCACTGATTTCAACCGCACTCAAGCCCGCTTCCTTGAGCCTTTTGCACACATACTTACATTCTTCGAAAACCAACCCCTGATCCATAAAGTCATCACAGTTTATTTTAGCCAAAACAGAATATTCCGGGCCAACAACCTCTCTGATACCGCGGCAGATTTCCAAAACAACTCTCGCTCTGTTTTCAGTGTTACCGCCATATTCATCGGTTCTTCTGTTGTAGTATGGAGTCAGGAATCTGCTCAGCAAATAGCCATGTGCAACGTGAAGCTGTACACCATCAAAACCGGCTTTTTTTGCTCTTACGGCCCCATTGATAAAAGCATCTTTCATAGACTGAATATCTTCTTTCGTCATTTCTGTCGCTCCAGCCACCGTTGCCTCATTCTCAATTGCACTTGGCGCCCATAATACGCCCTCGTTCTTGCTGCTGTTTTGGGCACCGTTGCAAACAAGTTGAACAATAATATTGACATCGTATCTATGAACGGTATCCGTTAATGCTTGGTATTCCGGAATAAAAGAATCGTTATAAATGGCCATCTGGCCTGGTACTATTTTTTCGATATCGGTTACATTGGTCAGTCCGGTGATAATGGTGCCGACCCCGCCTTTTGCAAGCTCTTCATAATGGCGAATCAGCTTTTCTGTCACATGACCTAAGGCATCCGCCCTCCCGTCATGGGTCGCCGAGCGCACAAATCTGTTTTTTATCTTCATTCCTGATAATTGTGTTTGATCAAATAATGTTTTCATTTAAACTCGCTCCTTCAATCTGCTCATAAAATATTGGTCAAAAATTTACTCTTTTTCAGGGACCCAAGAGAAGATATACTGCGTATTCTTCGGAATAGCAATATTTTGTTGCGGCAGCTTTTCAAATTTTCCGGTCAGACCATTTTCTAACGCTGTCAGATGGAAATGGCAGACGCTAATACCTACGTCAACCCTCTGAATGTCCACCGGACCGGCATCGCTGTAACCAGGAGCCTGTTCCTCATAAAAATGATAAGCATTATTCGATTGAACAACCCTCCACGGCTGCTTGTTGGTGGCGGAAGGGGCCAGACGCAGCATCTCCAAGGGCGTGGCGTATGCGCCGGCATCCGCCTCCGTCAAATGTGTTGTAAAATCATTTTTGAAAAAGAGGGTATTCCATTGCTTCCGTTGATTCGATTTCAAGGTTCCTCGAAAAAGGGATTCCGTCAGACTTTTTTTCGCAGCCGGATATCCTATAGCTGAAACAGCGGGAAACAGTTCATTCTCTTTAACACCCATGGCAGCGGCGAACCCGCTACGGTTAAAGGTTCCAGCCAGCCAGCAGGTTCCAAGCCCCAAGTGGGTTGCATACAGAATCAACTTTTCAAAATCGTACCCAAGCGCCTCAAGAGCAAACTCACCATCCGGTACGGTCGCACCGATAAAAAACTTGGTGCCCTTAATGACACCATAAGTTCCCAGCTTTTCTGATTTCTGTGCACCGTTCTTTTCTAACAGGCGAAAAGACACATGCGCTCCAAAGGGATTCGATAAAGAGCTGGCATATGCCATGAGCTTTTCCTTATCTTCCGCAGATAGCGGTCTTTCTTCATACGTCCTTACGCTATGGCGTTCCTTAATGGTTTGTTCTACAGGAAAATCCATTTTCATTTTAATTTACCTCCACATAAAATCTTCTGATAAACGTTTATTTAGCCGGGTATTTCCATAAAATTCTTAAACAAGGCAGTTGCCTTTTTAATGCTTCAGATCCATCTCTTCTTTTATTAGTCCTAGACGTTTTAGGCCTCATACCGGGCCAATAAATCAGCCAGTGTATATTTTGACATAGATGCCTGTATGCTTTCGCGGATTGCGCTGTATGGCTCGTCGAGCAAATCATAAATCTTACGGCCAATAGGGCAGGCGGATGACGGATTCGGGTGCAAGCCAATCAAGTTATGTATTGATGTCGGATCAACGGCAACATACACCTTCCAGATGGTAATATCCGCAGGGGGCATCGCCAATTCAGCACCCCCGCTTCCACGATGAACAGCGACGATGCCAGCCTGTTTCAGACTACCAAGTATATTGCGGATAATCACAGGGTTACTGCCTGTACTCTTAGCAATGATCTCGCTCGTCATCTTGACTTTATCAGAGAACACCGCTATCGCAATCAGGATATGCAGTGCCAAAGAGCATTTTGTATTGATTTTCATTTTCTACTCCTATCTAAAAGTAGTGATGTAGTAATTGCTCGGTGTAATAATTGAAATTACAACGAGAGTATAGTAATTATATCATGTAATGATTGACATTACAACGGGAATGCGATATTTTTTTACAAACGATATTATTACAACTTGGAGATTCTTATGAAGACGACGTCTGTATGAGGACAATGTGCTTGGCAGGATTACCAACGAGCAGTTCCGGATGCTGTCCGCCGACTACAATGATGAACAGAATAGCCTGAAGGAACGAATCCCTCAGACTGTCAAGCGGATGGAACAGTTGCAGGCATCCATCACCAATGTTTCCCACTTCGTAGAAAAGGCGAAACGCTATACTGAGATTCCGGAGCTGACCAGCGAACTGCTCCACCTCTTTATTGAACGCATTGAGGTTGAAGAACGCGGGGAGCGCTACTCCAGAACAGCGTAACAGAAGATTGTCATCCGCTACCGTGACATCGGTGTACTGGAAGCATTCGCGGAAGAAGCCCGGAAAATAGCCGTTTAACGAGCAAAGGCAGACAGCATCATCTGCTGTCTGCCTTCACAGAAACCCACGGTTCAGTTTGTATCCCTATGGACATGCGCCTAATGCCGGGCAGTATAAACTATTTCAATTTTCCTATTTTATCTAGCGGCCATATTCTGAAAACAGCCTTACCTATAAGATAATCCTCATCAATGAATCCAACTGATTCAAATCTGCTGTCCCTGCTGTTTTCCCTGTTGTCACCCATGACCATGTATTTGCCTTCAGGAATTGTTGTTTTTTCAAACCCAAAGTCCGGTGTTGGGGATTTTGTGAAATCAGGCTCCAATGCTTTTTCGTCTATGTACACCTTGTTGTCTTTTATCTCAATAGTTTCACCCGGTAAGCCCACAACCCTCTTTATAAGGTTCAGATGCCCCAGCTTATCCTGCTTGCTGTCTATTACTACTATATCCCCTCTTTCAGGTTCACCTGCCAAATAATTAACTCTTGATATGATAAGTATCTGCCCCTGATGAAGCGTCGGCTCCATTGACACGCTCATCGCATAAGCTGTTCTGAATATGTATGTTCTGAAAATCACTGCCAGCAATATAGCGAAAAGAATTGTTTTAATCCATGAGTATATTTCTTTTTTCGTCTCTTCGTTAAATTTCATATAATGTACCCTCTCTCATCTTATTTCAAGTTTCTATAAAATGCAGACTGTAAGGCTTCTGTATCATAGTAGTTATTTTGCTTAAGAATCGCAAAAAGCTTATCCCTTTCAGCCGTCATATTATTGTAGTGATAAGCAAGGCTCAGGTTTGAAATGATGTTAGGATCGCTGCTGTCGTATTCATAAGCCTTTTCTGCGTAATCCAGGGCGGCTTGATTGTTATGACTCGCAAGCTCCAACTTTGAAAGAGCTACAAAAGCTTGAGGATGCTCTTTATTGCTCTTTAGCACGTTATTAATGCTTTTTGCTGCATTTTCAAACCGGCCTGTTTCTCTATATACCGCCGCAAGGTTCAGATATGCGGAGTAGAATTCCGGCTGAAGCTCAACAACTCTGCTGTACAGCTTTTCTGCTTCAGCATATTTACCCATGTCAAAATTAATGTTCCCCAGATGAAAAATGCCCATCACATCATTCTTATTTGATTCCAAGTATTTTTCGAGCTTCAAAGCTGTACTTTCCAATTCTTCCTGACCATAAAGCCTCAGCGCTTCACCCAGTTCCTTGCTCTCATAGTATATTGAATCCATCTTTTCAACTACTCTGTTTACCTGCCGTGACAGTCCTCTCGAGACCTTCCGTCCTGCAATGCGGTCCAGCATTTCTCTGCATTCATTTATTCTATCATTGTAGAAGTATGAAATCGCAAGTCTTGCAAGCACAGCTCGTGATTCAGGAAACAGCTTTTGCACCTGCTCATATTCCTTTATTGCAGTTGAGTGCCTTCCGTCCTCCTGCGCTTCTCTGCCCCGCTCATAGAAGACAGCAGCCTTTATTACAGAAGGTAGTAATGCCATAGACAATATAAGCACAACTGCTGCAAAAAACAAAAGAATTTTCATCCGCATCGGCACCGGTTTTTTTGCCACGTAAACACCACCCATACGTTTCGTGAAAAACATTTTAATTTATTAATTCAATTTTCACGTAAACGTTTCCTTGTATATTATTGAATTCGCACTATACCCAACAGGATTCCCCTTGTGCGTTCAATTAGTGTTTTATGAAATATCCTGCTGAACTCTAATAAAGATTTCATAAAACACTTCCTTAGTCGTTATTGAATTCGCACAATACCCAATAGAATTCCCCTCGTGCGTTCAATTAGTGTTTTATGAAATATCCTGCTGAACTCTAATAAAGATTTCATAAAACACTTCCTTAGTCGTTATTGAATTCGCACTATACCCAACAGGATTCCCCTCGTGCGTTCAATATATAAAAGACTCTACCTCTATCCTACAATAACTATACCCGAATATCAATCACAACGAAATTAACAGGGCTTTCGCCCTGTTAATCACTATTTTCCCCTTTATTCTTCTCTTTTTCGCTGCCTTTACTGCCGCTTTTCTTGCCGTCGTCATTATCTTCTCTTTCGGAGCCGGCATTGTCCTTGTCTTTGTCTCCCATTCCGGCATTATCCTTGTCTTTGTTTTCAATTGCGCCGGTATTCCCTTTATCGTCATTCCTGTCTATCTGATCTTTTTTTTTCTGTTCTTCCTCTTTGTCTTTGTCCTGCTCACCTTTATCCTCTTGAGTATTCGTCACTTTTTCATTATCTTTACTTTTAGCATCATCGTTCTTTTTTATAGTTGCAGCTGCGGGTTTTGTCTTCTCATCCTTTTTCTTTTTATCTTTCGCTTCTGCTGCAGCTTTTCCGGCTTCTTTGCCATTTTGTTTTTCATTGTCCTTATTATTTACAGCATGCTCATTCATGTTTTTATTTTTATCTTTATCCTTGTCTTCGTCTTTATCCTTATCCTTGCCTTTTCCCTTGTTGTCCTTTTCTGCTGCCTTAACGGCCTTTCTGCCTTCATTTATAAGGTGTACTGCTTCCTTCACGGACATATCCTTAATTTCTTCATCCTTAATCTCCGGAATTACCTCTCTCAGTTTGTCTGCAAGTATCTCTTTCCCGGGAGATACTTTATTGGATAAAGCATCTTTATAGCTCTCTACACTTGTTTTTTCTACCATTACACCATAGTTGTCATTGACTTTGGACAGCTCCTTGGCTGCAGCCGCTGTCACTGTTTTCTTAAGCTCCTTCTCCTGCTTGGGATCCTTTGTGGAAACCACAACCATTACTTGATTTTCTGATTCCTCGTTTATATAGCCTTTGTCAGAAGCGCTTTTTATTATTTCAGAAAGTGCTTCATCAATATCCTGATTCTTCAAGTTTTTCGTATCCTTTATCAGGTTGACCGCGTCTTCATTAAGAGGGTTCACTGATATTACCTTCTCAAACCTGTTGAGGGATAATGCTATACTGGGGTTAATATCGACGCTGACATAGCTGTACGGTGTGTAATATGCATATACTCCTGTTGACAGGAATATGCACGCCAGAAAACATGCAGCCATTCCAGCCAGCTTTCTGTATGTCAAATATGTCTTCTGCGGCTTTAGCTCTATTTCGTCTCCTATACCTGCCGACATCTGTCTTTTGACCCTTATAAAGTCTCCCTTGTCTGTTATCACTATCATTTGTTTTTTATCTATTTCTGCGATTATTGCCTTCATTTTTTCCACCCCCAGTCTATGAACTCCCTTATACAATAGTAGTCCCCTGTCAATATTATCATTGCTGCTATTACATAATTTCGTGAGCGTTCTATAGTTTTCCGGGGTAATTTTGTGCCCTCCTCAATTTCTACTATTGGAAGATATTGTTTAGTCCTTATTCTCTTGACCAACTCAGGTCTGTCAACTATGTACTTTACTATATCCATATAGGATTTCTTTGTGCCGGAATGCTTCGGGGAGCTTTTTGCGACATCGTCAAACTTAAGCCCCCAGGTTGAAAGCTCCTCCTTAAGCTGTACAAGCTCCTGCTTTCTCAGCTGGTTTATTTCCTCCTGATAATACTTGTTCTGAGCTTCCTCGTAAGCTACTACGTAGTCGAAGACTTCCTCTCCATCGGCCTCCTCAGTGGAATATTCACTTATATATGTAACTGCCTGATGCTTCTTTTCTTTTCTGTAATAGTCAATAAGCCTTTTACGTATAATGTTCTGAGCAAAGCTTAAAAAATTGCCTTTCTCCTGTTCATAGTGGACTATTGCTTCATCAAATGCCATGAGTCCGATACTAAGCTCCTCATCCTGACCATAAGAAACATACCTCCCCGTCACCTTTTCAACTGTAGCTGCGATAAAGGGCTTGTATTCCTCTATGAAAGTGTTTTTCTCTTCCCTGGCAAGCTTTATATGCATTACTCTTTCATTTACGGATTTATAAAACATAGTTCACCCCATATTTTTCGTAAAACACCAAAAAATTCTAAAGCACTTACGAATTATATTATACATACAATCTTTACCTTTATTCAATTATACATTAAACGGACATGTATTTTAAGAGACACAAATTGGTAATTACGAACTATTTTTATGGGAGGTACTGAATCATGCCAATTAAGAACTGTCCTATATGCAGCAAAATTTTTGATGACATGGGGATACAGGAGGTTTGCGCCAGCTGCTTTGCTGAAAATGAGAGGGAAATTAGCCTGGTAAAGGAGTACCTTTATCAACATCCCAATACCGGTATAGTAGAGGTTTC
This sequence comes from uncultured Clostridiaceae bacterium, assembly GCA_964619815.1. Classification (GTDB taxonomy): domain Bacteria; phylum Bacillota; class Clostridia; order Lutisporales; family Lutisporaceae; genus BRH-c25. The sequence goes on from CAZUGK010000022.1 coordinate 39,756, forward strand.
GGAAGCAACCGGAGTTTCTATCGAAAAGCTTAAGAGGTTTCTTAAAAATGACCGCCTGGTGGCAGTAAACTATAAAGACACTCCTCTGCTGTAATGCAAAAACGAATATGAAGTATTTTATGTGCAGTTAATATTAAAGGCGATATCAAAAGAGATACCGCCTTGGTGTGTTTATATTTTAAATTTTTGTATGCTTATCAGTATTCGATAATATCGTCGGCCCAAAACGAATATATGTATTTCCCGGCTATTTCCTTACCGGTTATTTGCTCCAGGGCCCTTGCATAATAATCTATCTGGGTCCTGTATTTTTCTTTCAGTGCTTCAAGTTCTCCCGCGGACACATAATCAGTCTTATAATCGACCAGGACAAGCTTCCCTTCTTCCTCGAAGTAGCAGTCAATAATCCCCTGCAGTACAATTGTCTCATTTTCATCTCCCTGGCTTGCAAAATCTGCAAATACCTCGGCACATCCCACTTCCATGGTAAAGGGCACTTCTCTGTACAGCTCCCTGGCTTTAGTCATCCTTTTCCCCAGGGACGACTGCATGAACTTTACTATTTTCCGGCTGTTAACATTTTGTGACTGGACCTCTGTGAGAAGCTCCGCTGCCACCATGCCCTCAATCTGCCTTCTTACACCCCCCTCAGAGGCTTCTCCGCCAAAATTCATATGCTGCAGCACAAAATGCATCAATGAGCCCTTCTCCGCAGCAGTCATTGCTGTTGCTTCCTCCAGGAACCTCGGCCTTTTCCTGATGCTGACCGCAGCCTGAGTTGGATATTCTTCAGCCGCTTCAGCATCGAAATATCTCTTCAGTTCAGTAACGGTGATTTTTACCGGCAGCTTTTCATAAGCAGAATATGGATATTTCCATTCCAGCCTTTTTATTATCTCATTATTGCTGTCAGCTGCAGCTTCCGGTGAAGCCAGAGCTACCTCACCTCTCGTCTCCTCCTCATTATGCTCCTCAAGCCTTATATCGCGCAAAATCTCTTCTCTTTCCCAAAGCCTGATATCCCACCGGTCGCTGTCACTTTCCCCTGAGTCTCCCGGCTGCTCCACACCCAGTATTTGGGCCAGCTGCCCTGCAGGATGCCTCATGAGAGCCATGCAAATCCAATCCATATAGCACTTTCCTTTTAATATGTCAAACTCAGGCACCTTTTGGGATTTTTCTCCGCTGCTGCCTTTCCACTTTGCTGCGCTTTTCACCGGATCATTTACGGCTCCGGTTATGATAAGCTTTTCTTTTGCTCTTGTAAAGGCGACATATAATATCCTCATTTCTTCAGAAAGGCTTTCCAGTTTTATCTTGTACTTCAAAGCCTGTTTGAATATGGAAGGGTACCATATCCTCCTTTTGTGGTCTATAAAATCAGGGCCTATGCCAAGCTCATGGTGCAACAGTATTCCCTTTGCAGCATCCGTAAGGTTGAAGCCCTTTCCTGCACCGCATACAAATACTATCGGAAACTCCAGCCCCTTGCTTTTGTGAATACTCATTATCCTAACAACATCATCCTTCTCACCGAGAGTTTTGGCGCTTCCCATATCCCCCTGACTGCCTTTAAGCTTGTTTATGAAATTGATGAAGTTGAAAAGGCCCTTAAAGCTGGACTCTTCATACTGTCTGGCTTTGTCGAAAAGCATCCTCAGATTGGCCTGCCGGGTTGCTCCCCCAGGCATAGCGCCGACAAAGCTGTAATATCCCGTATCATTGTATAAATACCATATAAGCTCATCAGTGGACAGGTAAAGGGACCTTTCCCTCCATCTGCCAAGCCTCTCCAAAAACGCTGCTGACTTGCGCCCAAGCTCTCCTTCCATTGCAGCGGCCTTGACCATTGCCTCGAAGAAAGTAACCTCGCGGTCGCAGAGTCGTATATCAATAAGCTCCTCTGTATTAAAGCCCTCTATCGGTGATCTTAGAACAGCAAGCAGAGGTATGTCCTGCAGAGGGTTATCTATTATTTGCAGCAGCGACAGTACGGTGGATATCTCGACAGTCCTGAAATATCCGATTCCGGCATCTGTATACACCGGTATCCCGTGAATGCTCAGTTCCTCGGCAAACACATCCGCCCAGTTTTTTGTGGTTCTCATGAGTATCACTATGTCACTGTAGCATGCCGGCCTGTATTTCTTCATATCCTTATCAAATACCATAAAACCGTGGCCGCCGTCCGCTATAAGCTCCTTAATCCTTTTAGCCGCCACCCTGGCTTCACATTGTATGGAATCCGGCTTATCCTCAATATCAATATCCAGATTAAAGCCGTCTTCATCATATGAATCGGGGGCTTCCTCCCCGCCTTCGGATTCTGCAGCCGCAGTCTCCCTGCTGTCTATTATATGGAGTTCAACAGCCCCCCCACAGCTTCCCTCGGAAGCTTCAGAGACTTTAAATACCGCCCCGGGGTTTAGTGCTTCCTTTTCCGTATAATCTATATCTCCCAGGCTCTCGGACATTATCCGGCTGAATATGAAATTTACTCCGTTTATAATTTCCTCTCTGCTTCTGAAGTTCTTGTAAAGGAGGATTTTCCTGTACTTTGAATCTGCACTCCCCGAATAGGTATTGTATTTTTTCAGGAACAGCTCGGGCTTTGCCTGTCTGAACCGGTAGATGCTCTGCTTAACGTCACCGACCATGAACGTATTGGGCTCTCCCTCCTCCTCCCTGGAAACCATGCTCAATATCACTTCCTGGGTAAGATTGCTGTCCTGGTATTCGTCAATATATATTTCTTCAAAGCGCTCTCTAAGCCCAAGGGCTGCATGGGTCGGAGAAACCTTTCCTTCTTCCCTGCTTGTAAGTATCTTCAGGCAGTAATGCTCCAGGTCATTGAAGTCAATAACGCCCTTCTGCTTTTTCTTATCCTGGTACTTTGCTGCAAATTCAAGAACAAGGCTCCCCAAGCTTTTCATTATAGGATAAAGCTGCCTCAAATCAGAAGCCAGCTCACCGGAGTCCGAGCTTATAAGCTCTTTTTTGAGCTTATTGAGCCTGGTTTTTACCTCATCCCTGACACCCTTGACCTCTTCCTGGGCTGCAAGGTCTACCTCCTTGCCGCATCTGGGCAGACGTGCAAATTCAAGGCTCCTGAACTCCTCATAAAGCAAATCCCAGCTGCCTTCTTCACCGCAAGCCTTAAGCATTCCTTTTACTTTCAAACTGTCCGCCCGGAGCACAGCTACATAGGGAGACAGCCCTTCCGCCTTTTCTGCCGTTGCAGCTGCCCCTTCGAGAACACACTGAAGACCGGCCAGTTCTATAGAAATGCTCTTCATCAGGATCTTTGCCCACTTTGTTTCACCAAAGTCCATTCCCGGCGCTGCATTAAAGGCTTCCACCGCCTCATTCAGCCATACCTCGGGCCATGGATGGCTTTGTATAAACTCGAAAAGCGTCATAATGAGCTCCATCAGCTTCCTGTCATCTCTGTTTCCGCCGTAACATTCCACCAAATCCAGAAAGTCTTCAGTACAGTTCTCCGGCTCATATTTCGACTCAATAAGCTCCTCCAGCGCTTCCTGCCGGAGCAGCAGGGCTTCTGTATCGTCTGCTATTCTGAAGGCCGGGTCCAGGTCTATTGTGTGAAAGTTGTTCCTTATGACATCAAGACAGAAGGAATGTATGGTTGTTATGCTGGCCTTTCCCAGAAGTGCCAGCTG
>CAZUGK010000023.1:0-3995 GCA_964619815.1 uncultured Clostridiaceae bacterium
CATGAAATACGCACTATCGGAAAGCTTCTGTATTTCCTTGACTGTATCAGGCAGAGCTTCATACCTGCCTGCAGCTACCTGAGTCTTAGCATTCACCAGCTTTGACCCGGCATTATCGATGACGCTTTGCGCAGTATCATACTGGATATCCCTGTACTGTATCCTTGCAGTGTCAAGGCTGTCCTGAGCATATTTGATGTTGTATTCTGCCAGATTTATATAAGAATCAGGTGAAAATACTATAAGCAGCTCTTTATCCTCAGGGCTGTATTTAACAGCTGCACCCAACAAGGCATATTTCTGGAGCCACTTTACTTTATCACCATGTCCTGAAAGTACATAACCACCCTCAGGAATCTCGGAATCGTTGCCGCCTGTGCTTATTATATAGCCCTCGCTGTTGACTGAAACCTCGTAACCATAGGGATTTGTACCGGTGGTGCTGCTATAGCTGCTGTCATAGATTATCAACTGGTCGGGGCCTCTGAATCCGTCATAGGGCTTACCCTTTACCTTGTCCCACGCTCCGGGGTTATCGGATATTGTCCTGGGATTATATGCCGCATAGCTGATTTTGCTTGCGTTATACAGCTTATTGCCAACAACTGCCGTCACTTTGTCGTTTAGTTTGACATTTTCATGCAGCTGCTTGTAATAAGGACTTCCTGAATGAATGGATATAACCATTCCACCTTCCGGTATCGGTGAATTATTATCAAGCGGCACACTATTCTGCTTTGTTATATCCGTAACCCTGCTGACGGTATTGTTTACTACGGTCAATTCCATTCCCCAGGCATTTGTCTTGGTTGATGCGCCGTAAGAAGAGTCGTAAAGGGTTATCTGGTTTGCTTCCCGCAAATTGTTTACCTGGTCTATCGGTATAAGCATTCCGCCCAGCTTAAAATACATATCAGGCAGAAGAGGTATATCCACATTCGTAAGAGTTATTTCTTCTCCCGGAAAAAGGTTTCTTAAAAGCTCCTCATTGCTTCCGGTATATGAGATGACATAACCGTTAGGAGGTATATATGTTCCGTTTTCGCCATTGGTATTCTTTTGAACAATAATATTGTTCGCAACAATGAACTCATGGGTATTATCCTTAAAAGGCCTGGTATAATCGCCATGATTTACGGTATATATTATGAGCTTTCCTTCTTCTCTCTCCTTGTTTACTGCGTCAATTTGAATTACAGGACCGTTTTCACATATAATCGATGGTGTGCCGGTGCTGCTTGCATCAGCAGCATTTACATTGATGCTTACTAAAGAAATTGCAGCAAATAAGAAGCATAACAAAAAATTCTTAAAATATCTCACTTTTACTGACTCCTTTACATTTTTCAACTACTAGTGATTATTAACACAACAGATTTCTTGTCTTTCATAGTGTTAATAATCACATCCTTGATTTAGTGCCTCGCGTGCTCAAGAAGTAATATACGTTATGAGGCACTAGATGCCAAGTAGATTATATCAGAGAATAAGGGAGGGGTATAGTACCAAAGAGGTTTTATCTTCATTAATATCATAGTTTTGGTATAATTGTATTATATAGCAGTAAAGACTGCATAAAGGTTTACAGGAAAGAGAAAAATGGTAAAAATAGAGATATTCCGGTACTGATTTGAATATTGATGAAATTAGGAAAAAACAATACTATTACTGAAGGAGGTATGTTTATGTTCGGTCTTGCACTTGAGGGCGGAGGAGTAAAGGGTGCTTTTCATATGGGTGCAGTTAAGGCTTTGCTGGAGGAAGGGTACGAATTCGGTGGAGTGACAGGCACATCCATAGGAGCTTTGAACGGTGCGATTATTGCACAGGGGGACTTTGAAGCAGGGTACAGGCTATGGGAAAACATGGACGCCCCTTTGTTGTTTGATATAGAAGAGGCGCAATACAAAAAGCTTATAGACAGACGTATAGACAAGGAACTGCTTCTCAAGCTGGCTATCAGGATGGGAGCCATAATTGAAAATAAAGGTATTGATACCGGGAAAATGCGTCAGGTAGTGGAAAGTATAGTGGATGAGGAAAAACTCCGTAGATCGGCAACGGATTTCGGACTGGTAACGGTATCTATTACCGATTTGAAGCCCCTGGAGCTTTATAAAGAAGAAATTCCTGAAGGCAGGATGGTGGATTATCTGATGGCAAGTGCCAGTTTTCCGGGCTTCAAATTGAATCCTATAGGAGATAAATACTATATCGACGGCGGCTTCTATGATAATTGCCCCATAAACCTGCTTGCCAGGAAAGGTTTCGAGGAGATTATTGCAGTCAGGACCCTGGGGATAGGTGTAGTCCAGCACGTAAGGTATCCGGGTATTAAGATCATGAATATATTTCCTTCAGAAGACCTTGGAATGCCCCTGGCTTTTAGTAAGGATCTGATAAAAAGAAACCTTCAGATGGGCTATTATGACACAATGCGAAGCTTGAAGGGCTTAAAGGGTAGAAAGTATTACATTATACCGGAAGACGAAGAACTGATATTTGACATCTTCAGAAGCTTGCCGGATATCCTGGTGAAGGAACTGGGAAAGCTGCTTAGAATCAAGGAAATGCCGATAAAAAGAATGCTGTTTGAAAGAGTCATCCCGCAGCTTGCCAATATATTGAAGTTGAATATTGCATCCAGCTATCAGGATATACTGATCGGCTTGTTGGAAGTGCTTGCTGAAGAAAGCGGAGTAAACAAATATAAGATTTATACAATGAATGAGTTTATTGAGGTTATAAAATACCATACGGAAGAAAAGAACAAAACGGCTATAAAAAAGTCAAGCTTCAGGAGAAACATCAGCCTGAATAAGAAATTGGCAGATGCGCTTGAAAGAAAGCATGAACTAAGGGACGCGGCAAAAAGGATTTTTGACGCGGTATGCAGCAGGGAGAGGGAATAGAAGTGAGCTGCCTTGGCGGAATGCAGTTTTACAGAACTAAACTAAACTAATCCAATACCTTGACCAAACGCCTCATGTAGCCTCTGGTAAATTCAACAAGGTCATACTGACCGTCATGCAGGCACCAGTCGTAGATAATTCCTCTTGCAGCTACAAAGAGGTATTCTACGATTTCTTCAGGCTGCATATCGGTAGGCATTTCTCCCTTTTTTAGGCCTTCCTCGATAATATTCCGCAAGACCGTCTGCATATGCCTTCCCTTTTTTATGAACATTGTATTGCTTGTATTATATAAATGCTTTACGAAATCCAGGCCCCTATGAACATTGTAATCTGCGTAATAGCAGAAAAACTTCACTATTTTGTCATCTGTGCTGCCTGTTGCTGTTCCATTTGCCACTACATTCAGGAAGTAATCATCGGCAACAGTATATATCTCATTAAGAATATCATTCTTTGTCTTAAAGCAATTGTAAAAGGAACCGACTGAAACGCCTGCTTCTCTGCATATTTCCTCAACAGTGATATTGCTCAGGCCTTTTTTCTCCATCAGCTCTACGCTTGTACGATATATTTTCTCCCTGGTATTCTGTGCCTGTATCTGCCTTTTTGTCATTTTTTCCATTATGATTTTCCTCCGATTCAATTAAGCGTATTACAGAAATAACCAAATCACCACAATACAATTATATAGAAATAAGATAATTTGTCAAACTGATGAAAAGATTTCCAAAAGCATATTGACAACCAATTAACATAGCTATAAAATGAATGTGTTCAGTGAATGCGTTCTATGAAATATATTATACCTCAATATGTTAAAGTTTTCACCAACCGGTGAAGCAACATATGAAAAAAATACAGTAAAACTGTGTTTTCATAATTAATATTTAAGGAGGATGTACTATGAAAAGAAGACTGTTGAGTCTGCTTATTGTTGCGGTATTTATGTTTTCAAGTATCGCTGCTGTATTTGCAGACGGTACCTACACGGTAAAGTCCGGTGACGTATTATGGAAGATTGCCGAAAGCAATGGGACAACCTGGCAGAAGTTGGCTGAAGTAAACAAACTGGAAAATCCT
>CAZUGK010000023.1:4011-41828 GCA_964619815.1 uncultured Clostridiaceae bacterium
GTTTTGAAGCTTACCGGTGAAGCTGTTGAAGCTGTTTCTTCAGCAAGTAAAAGCGAAAAACCTGCAGCCACAACTCCGGCAGCGCCTGTTGAAGCAAAAGCAGGTTCGTATGTTGGCGAAGGCAAGGGAATCCATGGAACTATTCAGGTAGCTGTAACCCTGGAGGGAAAGAAGATAACAGAAATACAGATTCTCCAACAGAATGAAACTCCTGGAGTCGGTGATGTAGCAACTAAGTTAATACCTGAGGAGATCATAAAATACCAGAGCGTAGCTGTTGATACAGTTGCAGGAGCTACAATATCCAGCGAAGGTGTTATCGCCGCAGTTACACAGGCATTGGGAAAAGCAAAAGTAAATATTGCTGATTACCAGAAGAAGCCCGTAAAGAATACTGCACCGGCAACAGGCCGTATAGAAAAGAAAGCTGATGTTGTTGTAATAGGCGGTGGCGGAGCCGGTCTTGCAGCAGCCGTATCAGCACACCAGAATGGTGCAAAGGTTCTGGTTCTTGAGAAGATGCCTAAGGTTGGCGGAAATACTATCATTTCCGGTGCTGCATACAATGCAGTTGACCCAAAGAGACAATCCAAAAAAGGTATCGAGGACTCAATAGAAAAGCACTATACACAGACCTATGAAGGTGGCGACAAGCTTGGAAATCCAGCGCTCATAAGAACTCTCGTTGAAAATGCATATCCAGGCATTGAATGGCTTGAAAGCTTGGGCATGCAGTTCAAGGATGATATATTTACAGTTCTGGGTTCATTGTGGCCAAGAGCTCATAAACCTGTAAAGCCTCTTGGAACAGGTTACATAGAAACATATATGAATTACATTAATCAACACAGCGGTGACATAGAAGTTATGCTCAATACAAAGGCAACTGAGCTAATAGTTGAAAACGGCAGGGTTGTTGGTGTTAAGGCAGAAAACGCGGAAGGTACTGTAACAGCAACAGCTAATAAGGGCGTTGTTATTGCAGCAGGCGGCTTCGGTGCAAATATCGAAGCTAGAAACAAGTACAACAAGATGTGGCCGGATCTTACAAAGGTAAAAACAACAAATCATCCCGGTGCAACCGGTGATGGCATGTGGATGGCTGAGAAGATCGGTGCAAACCTTATAGGAATGGAACAGATTCAGCTTCTGCCAATGGGTGATCCTGAAACAGGAAGCCTTAGCGGAAACATCGAACAGGGCGTTGAAAACAGAATCTTCGTCAATAAGGATGGAAACAGATTCGTTGATGAAGGTGCAAGAAGAGACGTTATGACAAAAGCATTGTTTGAGCAGAAGGATAATTATATGTGGGTAGTTCTTGACAAGCACTCCTATCCGACAGGGTCTACAAAGAACAACTTCAATGAAACAATAGATGAGCTTGTCGCAGCAGGCAGGGCATTTAAGGCTGATACACTGGAAGACCTGGCAAAACAGATCGGTGTTGATCCTGCAAACCTTGTAAAATCGGTAGAAACCTTCAACAAAGCAGTTGATAAGCAAATTGCCGATCCATTCGGAAGAACATTGTTCACAGACAAGATTGACACTGCTCCATTCTATGCAGGTGCACGTGTGCCTACAGTTCACCACACAATGGGCGGTGTAGAAATAAACACGAGTGCACAGGTTATTGATAAGAGCGGCAAGATTATACCGGGATTATATGCAGCCGGTGAGACAACCGGCGGTATCCATGGTTCAAACAGACTGGGCGGCAATGCGATTCCGGATACTGTAGTATTCGGCAGAATCGCAGGACAAAGCGCTGCAGCAGCAAAATAGTTATACTCAACGAGGAAGGCAACATAAAAGTTGCCTTCCTCATTTATTATGATCAAAGTTTAACTGATTAGTAAAGAATCAGAAAAATTCTTTCATAATCTATTAACATAAAATAGATGTTAGCTTGCTAAATAAATGGCAAAGTTCCTGGAGGCTATTGACTAAGAATTAACAAGGTAATATAATAAATCAGTACATTGAATGCATTCATCCTATCACTAGGTTTCACAAATAATGCAGACAGGCTATCCATTCATAAAATACTATGTTAAATGCTATGGTATGTTACTAATTTTATTGTTTTAATTATATTAGTTTAACAGCAGCAATACTGGCAAATCTGATAAGGAAGGTTTAATATGAAAAAATCTGATATTATAATAATTATTGTAGTTCTGGCTTTAGCAGCAGGTATATTTGTGGTAAATTACATACGTAATGCTGCACCGGAAGGCAATGGCCTGACTGCAGAAATGTATGTAGACGGAGAGCTTTACAAAAGAGTACCAATAACAAAAGAAGAAAAAACCATCTTAATAGATACGAAGTACGGTAAGAATACCGTTAAAGTTCATGATGATGGTGTTGAAATAACTGATGCCGATTGCCCGGATCAGGTATGTAAAGGCTTTGGTTTTAATACAAAGCCGGGGGATCAGATTGTATGTTTGCCCCATCATCTTTATATTGAGATAAAGTAAAAGCTGCAGCACGCATTTATGCAATTTCAATATTATTAGTATGGCGGTATGCGAGCGGCGACTATTAAAGCGCAAACCGGTAATTTTTGTGATTACCGGTTTGCGCTTTAATTACATAATCTGGCAATTTTAAATTAGTTGTGTTGACAACTAATTTAAAAAGACTTATTATAAAATTACATAATATATAAGTATGTGGTGAGGATATGAATTTTTTTAAAAAAAATATAACAGCAGAACAGAAATTTCAGATGATGACGGAGTCGCCTGTAAACAGGCTTATATGCACATTAGCCTTCCCAACAATAGTGAGTATGCTTATAACTTCCGTGTACAACATGGCAGACACCTTTTTTGTCAGCCAGATTAATACCAGTGCTTCCGGTGCAGTAGGGGTTGCTTTTTCCCTGATGGCAATAATACAGGCAATTGGTTTTACTTTTGGAATGGGCTCGGGAAATTTCATATCAAGGCTGCTTGGACAGAAGGACAGTCAATATGCCTCACAAGTAGTGGCAACCGGTTTCTTTACCGCTTTGTTTTTGGGAGCTGTGCTTGCCGCACTTGGTTTTGTCTTTCTGGATCCTCTTGTGTATGCGCTTGGAGCAACAGATACAATTGCACCGTACGCAAAAGATTACATTCGTTATATTTTGATAGGTATGCCATATATGGCAGCGGCATTTGTGCTTAACGGCATTCTGCGCTTTCAGGGCAGCGCATTCTATGCGATGCTGGGTATCGGAGCAGGAGGGATTCTTAATATAGTACTGGATCCCATATTCATTTTTGTACTTGATATGGGGACCGGAGGAGCAGCACTTGCTACCATTATCAGTCAATTAGTAAGCTTCGCCATTCTTTTGTACAATTCGGGCATGAGTGGAAATATCAAGATCAGCTTTAAAGATTTTGCACCTAAATGGAAAATATATAAAGAAATCCTTAGAGGTGGTTTGCCTTCTTTTTACCGGCAGACTCTCGGCAGTGTTGCAATGATCTGCCTCAACTACAGCGCAGGCCCCTTTGGCGATGCGGCGATTGCAGCAATGTCAATCGTGTCCAGGGTATTTCATTTTGCGATATCCGCAATGCTCGGTTTCGGGCAGGGCTTCCAGCCGGTATGCGGCTTCAACTACGGTGCGAAACGGTATGACCGTGTGCTTAATGCGTTCTGGTTCTGTGTGAAAACCTCGGCTGTTGCATTAGTGGCAACCAGTGCAGTACTGTTTGCTTTTTCCTCACAGATAATATCGATTTTCAGAAAAGAAGACCTTGAGGTTATTACAATCGGAACCCGGGCACTGCAGCTGCAAGCTGTGTCATTTCCGCTTTCTGCATGGGTTGTTATAACGAATATGCTGTTGCAGACAATAGGAAAAGGTACACAGGCTTCTATTATAGCAATTTCAAGACAGGGATTGTTTTTTCTGCCGGCAATATTGATTTTACCGCGCATTTTTGGGATACTTGGAGTACAGATGAGTCAATTTGTATCTGATGTTTTATCCTTTGCAATAGCAGTCCCTATGGGGATCAGCATATTAAGGGAATTAAAATCCTTGCAGCAGAAGGAAAATACACCAAGTACCAGTGAAAACCTGGAAGGAGACGCAATATGCATCAAAAATATATAAACCGTACAATTTCAAGACTATATCGTTATAATCAGCGTTTCTTTACTCAATGGCTGGAGGCGCTTTCCCTGCCGATAGAAGTAGGGCAGCTTCCTGCTCTTATTCAGATTTTCATGCATCCCGGAATAACACAGGATGGGATTTCTGCTAATGCAGGGATTGACAAGGGAACCGTGGCACGTACAGTGAAGCAGCTTGAGGATAACGGCCTTGTAAGCAGACAGACAGATCGGGGAGACAAAAGGGTAAACCATATTTTTGCCACTGAAAAAGGCCTGGAATGTAAAGAACAGGTATTTCAGTTAATTGAGGAGCTTCACAATGTCCTGTATAAGGGATTGTCAGATTCGGAAATTGAAGAAGCAGTTTCTCTGCTGGAGCATATGAGAAGAAATATGAATGACTATTTGAATGATTAATGGTATAAAGCCGGTAATCCTTTGGAATTACCGGCTTTTGATTTTACCACCACCACCACCGGAATGGGGAAAAAGCCAAACCGGCGAAAAGCAAGAAAAGCAAGGAGGCACCCAGCAGTCCGAAAAATCCGAAATTTCCATAGCCTAAATAGTTGCCTCTCATGTCATATAATCTGCTGCCTCTGTAATAACCTAATGGAGCCCCGTCCATTGTTCGTACATATCCGTCGCCTACATAAGCAAGAGGGGTCATGTATGGATCGTAAAGCATATAACCGTCTGTGTAACCCATAATATTATAGTCTGCGTCATAAATGGTATTGTCGTCAACATACCCGCGAAGTCTTCTTCGGGCATCATAAACTTTTTCCACAATATCACCTCCCGGAATAAAATTTGTTGTCCCAGTTACTATATATGTAGCATGGCCTTATTTTGACATACAGGCTTTATAAAAAATATAAAGAAATAGAGTTGAAGTTACATAGGGTGCGGGAGGCTCAGAAGTGTTAACTGGTTGAAATGCTGCAAAAAAGCAAACAAGCCGGTAATCCTCCTGATTACCGGCTTTCAACTTATACTCATGCACAGCCTGCTGCAAAGGGCCTAAGAATTCCTCAAAACAGTAATAAATCCGTCAAGTATCTGGTGGCTTATTTTGAAGCCTTTGCCCTGATAGAACCTCAATGCATTATCGTTCCCGTTTGACACAAATATAAACAGGTCATTTATTGATTTGAAGGAGTTTAACCAATCCATGGATTTTTCGAACAAAACACTTCCGATACCGGTATTGCGGTACTGCTCCTTTATAAAAAACTGAGAAAGGCAGCCTACTTCATCGGTTTTTACGGAATCAAAATCAAAGAAGGCATGGCATTTCAAGGTGGCAAAATCATCAGAATATGTATACTTTGAAGCGATTGTGCTGTACGCATAGCCGATGATTTCATCAGCATCCTTTGCTGCCACGATATAGTTGGCTTTAGCACCTTTGACAGAAGAAACCATTCTGGTTTCAAAGCACATATTGTCAAAGAACTCAGGGCGGATATACGCTTTTGATTTTTGATAAGCCATTAAATCGTTGCACAAATCTTTTATGCAGCTAATATCATTATCGGAAATAACTTCATACTGAATATTCATATTAACCTTCCCTTCAAAAATGATCTGAAAACACTTTTGATTAATCATTAAGCTTTCGATATAATTATATCAACAATAATAATTATAACAAGTATGCAGTATTTTCTTTCTAAGTAAGCAAAAACTGAGTAATGGAGTGATTCTTGTGAATGAACAGCCATTGTATAAAAGCAGCTTTGACAATTGTCCGCTGACATTTGCCCTGAACCTTATAGGCGGAAAGTGGAGATTGCCTATTATATGGGCACTACATAAAAACGGTACAATGCGGTATAACGAGTTAAAAAGCCATATTCATGGAATTACCAGCATGATGCTGACCCAGTCACTAAAGGAATTGGAATCAGATGGTATTGTAAACAGGAAGCAATATATGGAAGTACCGCCGCGGGTGGAGTATTCCCTTACCGATAATGGAGAGGAGCTGGTACCGGCTCTTAAAGCATTGGCAAATTGGGGAAAGAAAATGAAGAACATTGATAATTAGAAGATATGTAAATATGCCGGTAATCAAAGGGATTATTGGCTTTTGATTATTTTTGATAATGGTCAGGGTGCAGGAATTGAACCTGCAGCCTCTTGACCCCATACTCTCTAAACAGAATCATGGCTTCTGATATTATCCAAGAGATAATTTTTGGCATGCTCAAAATGATTTACCATTAACGTAACAGCTTTATCCAAATCCCTGGCTGTTATTGCTTTAAATATGTCCTCATGTTCATTAAAAACCACTGTTTCAACATTAGTAAAATTCTGGTATCTGTTGGTTAGTATACTGAAAAGACTTCTGATCCTTAACGCTGCATCGTATAATCTGGAATTATCCGCGTATTTGTATAAAATGTCATGGAAGTTGTCTGAATGGAGCTTAAAGTCTTCAAGTTTTTCAAGCTTCAATGCACGTTCCTGAAGTTCAAGGCATTCCTTTAGCCTATTGATCATCTCATTTTCGTTATTACTATTCATGCACAGCTTTAGTGCCTCCACATCCAAAAGTGAGCAGAAATCATAAATCTCTTTTATGTCCTTTTCTGTGATTTCAACTACTTTTCCGCCTACATTGGTTATGTGCTCAATCAAGCCTTCTTGGCTCAGCCTCTTAATTGCTTCCCTTACAGGCGTGGAACTGATATCAAATCTTTCCTGGAGCGCCTTAAGTGTCAGTTTTTCACCACATTTGATTCTTTGGTTGATAATATCTTCCCTTAGAATCATATATATCTGATCTGCCAAAGTCATCTTTACTACATCTCGCATATACATCCCTCTATACTATAATCTGGTTTTCTAATCATGTCGGGTATCATAAATGGAATGCTTTAAATAGGGTACGACATGTTTTTTTTCTAGTATAACATAGACAGATATTTTAATGCAATATTATTTGACAATATGCATTTTGCAAAATGCATATTGTCAAATACGCAACATTGTGCTATCATTTTATTAATACAATAATTTACATTATTTAACTCGATTGTATGAGGAGGAATGCTGATGTATCGCTTAGATTGGCCTTACCCTCTGGAATGGGATAAGGAAGAAACTATAGAATCAGACGTATTGGTGCTTGGCGGCGGCATAGCCGGTTGTATGGCTGCTATAGCAGCTGCACGTAAGGGAGTAAGCGTTGTGTTGGTTGAAAAAGGTGCTACAAAACGCAGTGGTGCAGGCGGGTCAGGTTGTGATCATTGGGAATCAGCAGCAACAAACCCTTGCTCGAAAGTAACACCTGAAGAGCTCACCAAGGCCATGCTTGATGATAATGACGGCTTCAATAACGGAATATCGCATTATATAGAATGCAGAGAGGGATACGATCGCCTTCTTGATATAGAAAAAATGGGCGGAAAAATCAGAGATTCAGAAAATGAGTTTAAAGGAGCAGAATTCAGGGATGATGATACTAAGCTCATGTTTGCATATGATTATACAAACAAGTATACTATCAGGATTTGGGGTTCTACCTTCAAACCGGCAATGTATAATGAGCTGAAAAGACTCGGCGTAAAAATATATGACAGAACCATGGTTACATCATTACTGACAGAAGATGCAAAACAAGGCGGACGGTGTGTAGGTGCCACAGGTATCCATACCAGGACGGGAAAATTCTATATTTTTAAAAGTAAAGCAAGTATAATTTGCATGTCAAGGCCGGCAAGGATATGGCTTTTTTCCGGAGAGCATCCAGGCTTATGTGAGTTCAGACCTACTCAGTGCATAGGAGACGGACATGCAATGGGCTGGCGTGCCGGGGCGGAGTTCACTATGATGGAAAAGTCTGTAGGTGCAGAGTTTTCAGCTGCCGGCAGGAGCTATCCGCCCTACAGTGCAGGCAATAATCATAATACCTGGTATGCTGCCTCATTGATAGATTCTGAGGGTAAAGAGGTTCCCTACATAGATAGGGATGGCAATATCATAAAAAATATAAGTGAACGGTTTACTCCTGCCAAAGAACAAAGGTTCTTCATGAAGGGTGGGAATATTGACAACCCCAAATATGCATATGAAGGGCCTGAGACGGTTTCCTTAAAAAAAATGGTAGGAGAAGGATACAAATTACCTTTTTATGCTGATTTGTCCAGCTTGCCTGAGTTAGAGAGGAAAGTAATCTGGGGAATGATGGTTGGAGAAGAAGGGAAAACAAAGATACCGGTTTATAAAAACTATATGGAAGCCGGCTTTGACCCCCAAAAGCATGTATTGCAGTGCTATGGCAGCGGTTGGACTTCTGCAAGTTTCCTGCCGCAGGAACGTCAGTTGTTCGGATTACCCGGCGGATTCTTAAATGATTGGGAACTCAGTACTAATTTAAAGGGCTTGTATGCAGCCGGAGATTCGCTTTTTGCTTCAAATTG
This sequence comes from uncultured Clostridiaceae bacterium, assembly GCA_964619815.1. Classification (GTDB taxonomy): domain Bacteria; phylum Bacillota; class Clostridia; order Lutisporales; family Lutisporaceae; genus BRH-c25. The sequence goes on from CAZUGK010000023.1 coordinate 12,573, forward strand.
TTTCGGGCATGCAGCAGCAACAGGCTTTTATGCAGGCAGACACGCTGCTGACTATGCAAGAGCAAATGCTTCAGTTCCGATCAATACTGAACAAGTGGTAAAAGAAAAATCAAGAGTATACGCACCTTTGAAAAATGATCCTGACAGCAGCATTGGATGGAAAGAATTGAACATGGGTATAGCAAAGACCATGCAGAACTACTGTGGCGAAGTTAAGTGCAAGGAGCTGCTGGACATTGGGCTGTCACGTTTGAAGGAATATGAAGAAAAGGTTATAAGCAATACCTTTGCATATAACCCCCATGAACTTACCAGGCTGCTTGAGGTTTTTGACATATTGACAGTGGCACAGGTCATCATACAAGCGTCTCTTGCAAGGAAAACAAACTCCAAACCCTTATGTTTCCAAAGAAGTGACGGCAAGGAACTAGACAAGTCCGACAAGGACCGGTTCATAACGTTAAAACAGGTTGATAATCATGTTGTCATTGGGATATTGCCTCTTGATTACTATGGGGACCTGAAAGAGAACTATGAAAAGTATAATGAAGATTATGTCGGGGGGTATAGAGATGCCAAACGATAATAAATTGATGCTGAATGAAATGCCTGCAGCAGTTCCGATAGTGTATAATAAGGAAAAGTGTATAGGCTGTAACAGATGTGTTGAAATATGCCAGGTGGATATTCTGATACCTAATACGGAAAAAGGTAAGCATCCGATGGTTCTTTATCCCGGGGAGTGCTGGTACTGCGGATGTTGTGTCATGGAATGCCCTGTCGAAGGAGCTATTAGGCTTCGCCATCCCCTGATGAATCAGGTACATTGGGTTTCCAAGGAAAGTTTAATAAAAAAATAATATAAAATAAGGAAAGTGAGGGAGTTTATGTTGTTGGATAAACTGACACAGACCTTTGGTGTGAGCGGTTATGAGAAGGAAGTACGGGAACTTATAAAGGAAACTGTGAAGGACTATGCAGATGATATGACAGTCGATGCCCTGGGGAATCTGATTATTTACAAGAAAGGCCAGGCCCCAAACAAGAAAAAAATCATGCTCGCTGCCCATATGGATGAAATAGGCCTTCAGGTAACCAAGATTGAGAATAACGGACAGATCAAGGTTAAGACCCTTGGCTTCCTATGGCTTTCTACAACCTACATGAGCAGGGTTAAATTCAGAAACGGTATTACCGGCATTGCGGCTGGACGTGTGGAGGATGCTAAAAATGACTTTACCAAGCTTTATATAGATATAGGAGCAAAATCCGCGGAAGAGGCCCAAGAATATATAAAGATAGGCGATGTAGCAAGCTATATCGGTGAATTTGCAGAGCTTAAAAATGGAAATATCGCAGCAAAGGCAATAGATGACAGAGTTGGCTGCTATATAATGATTGAAGCATTAAAGAGCACTGTAGTCCCACAGAATGATGTATACTTTGTATTCACTGTCCAGGAGGAATTGGGCTGCAGAGGGGCAAAGGCTGCTGCGGAGAGAATAATGCCTGATATAGGAGTTGCAATTGATATTACTCCTGCCCATGATTACCCATGTGACTTGGAGGGGAGTAATACTCTTGGTGCAGGAGTTGGAATTAAAATATCAGATCCATCGGTTATTTGCGACGAATATCTGGTTGAAGAAATGGTTAAATGCTGCAAAGATAACAACATAAAATACCAGTTTGATGTAATTGATAAGGGTGGAACCGATGCAAGCTCTATGAATCTATCAAATTATGGTGTCAGATCATCGGGTATCACAATTGCCACAAGATATCCTCACGGACCAAACAGCATGGTCAACATGAATGATGTTGATGCTGCAGTACAGCTGCTTAGCAAGTTTATTGACAAAAGCTTTTGTTTTGAAGCTGGCTCATAAATGTGATGAATATATTACAATTGAGAATCTGATGAAACTGACAAGGATTTATGCTAATGCATTATATGAACTGGCAAAATAGCAGAAAAATAAACAAGCCATCAATTCATTTAAATTGATGGCTTTTAACTTTCGATAATGGTCTGGGTGACAGGAATTGAACCTGCGACCTCTTGAACCCCATTCAAGCGCGCTACCAAGCTGCGCCACACCCAGATGCAAATCAATATTCAGGATACTTATAAAATATATCATAAAAGAATATAAATTTCAAGACCGTATTTTGCTGATATTTTGAATTATGCCAGGATTTTCAATATATATACACCCTTTAGAACTATTACAATAGGAGTCAAGAACTATTTTAACAAATTGTTTATTTTTTGCAGGATTATATGAACAAGTGGAGAAATATATAACTTATTATGTAAATTTATCATAGCTTATATTGGTTCAGCTGTAAAATATCTTTCGCAATAAATCCTTTGCTTGATAGTTCAATATTGCGAAACGTTTCATTGATGTTGTAAATTGCAGCTATTCAAATTTTCTTAAAATGCGATTTACATGGACAAGGAGCCACGAATACCATGAGAGCAAAAAAAAGTAAAATATCGTCCGTTTACATATTTCCTGTATTGTTTTCTATTATTTGTTTATCATATTTAATTAGATTTATGTTTTTCAATATTGAAACTGAAATTGTAAAATATGACTCGGTTGAGAATGTTATACGGACTCAGGCATTGATTGTCAGGAATGAAACCACTACAGCACTTCCGGAAGGCGTAAACATAAGCTACAAGGTTAATGACGGAGAAAAGATTTCCACCGGGAAGAAAATAGTGGAGATAGTCAAGAGCAACCAGGCGGATGAGGATATAGCAATAAAGATAAAGCAGTTGGATGACAGAATAAAAGAAATTAAGAATTCGGACATTAATAACAACTTTTTTTCGCAGGATAAGGAAAAAATAGAAGGCCAGATAAATGAGCGGGTTGCTGAGCTGAAAAATATAGCAAAATCCGGTGACCTTGAAAAGCTTGATTCTGTGAAAAACGATTTGACTGCAAATCTGTACAAGAAATCCTTAATATATGGAATCGGGAGCTTTTTCGGTAAGAACCTGGAACAGCTGCAGAAGGAAAAGGAAACCCTTGAGGGTATATATAAGAACAATATAGATGTATTTTATGCTCCTGCCGCAGGTGTTGTAAGCTACAGTCTGGATGGCTACGAACAGATATTGAGCCCGGCAAATATCAAGAGCTTCAAGCTTAATAACATCAAGGAGATAATGAATTCCATATCCGGTAAAAAGCAGGATGGAAAAAACGAAAAATCGACCGGATTGAAGATAGTTGACAATTTTGAATGGTATGCCTGCAGTATTATGAGCAATGAGCAGGCAGCAGGCATAAAGAAAGGGAAAAAAGTCAAATTACGATTCAGGGATTTCGAAAATAATCAGGTTAATGGTGAGGTATACGAGGTATCGCAGCCGGAAGGGGATAACTGCCTGGTGATAATAAAGATCAGCGAGTATGTGGATGGTTTTTACAAGAAGAGAATTGCTGAGATGGACCTTATAAAGGATTACAACGAGGGCTTTACGGTTTCTGCCAAGGCGGTTGTAGTAAAGGACAACACAAAGGGAGTATATGTTCTTAAAAACGGGATGGTTAAGTTTGTGCCCATAGCTGTAATGGCAGAAGGAGAAGATACATATATTGTGAGAAATCTCAATAAGGAGGATTCAAGCTTCAAGCCGGGTTATGAGGCATTAAAGATATTTGACGAAGTAATTACTACAACCGAAAGGGTTAAGGAGAATCAGGTTTTGACCGATAAAATATAGGAGGGGTTTTACTTTGCAGGAGATTCAAGACAATATTAAGACAATATCCCAGGATATAAGGGATATTTGCATGAGGACGGGCAAAGACCCTGAGAGCATTACATTAATAGCTGTGACTAAAACAGTAGATTGCGACAGGATCAATTATGCCATAGGATGCGGAATTCAGAACATTGGCGAGAATAAAGTGCAAGAGGTAATGGCAAAGTATGAAAAAATTGAAGGAAATGTAAAATGGCACCTGATAGGGCATTTACAAACCAACAAGGTAAAATATATAATAGATAAAGTAGCACTTATTCATTCTGTTGACAGTATCGGCCTCGCTGAGGAGATAAGCAGAAGGGCCGAGAAGGCAGGACTGATAAAGGATGTTCTTGTGCAGGTCAATGTGGCAGAAGAAGAAACAAAATTCGGAATAAACTATGAGGATACGGACAGCTTTGTAAAACAGCTGTCGGAGCTTCAAGGCATCAGTGTGAAGGGGCTTATGACGATAGCTCCGAACTTTGAAGATAGAGAGCTTGTCAGACCGGTATTCAGGAAGCTTAAAGAAAAGTTTGACATGCTTGCAAAAGCTAATATTCCAAGTGTAGAAATGAAATACTTATCCATGGGAATGACAAATGACTATAGACTGGCAATTGAAGAGGGTTCCAACATGGTAAGAATTGGGACAGGTATTTTTGGCGCAAGGAATTATAATATTTAATAAGGGGGTAAAGAAATGGAGTCCAACATTTTAAACAAGGTGCTTTATTTCATGGGAATTGGAGAAGCAGCCGAAGAAGAGCATGAAGAGATTGAAGCAGGAGCAAAGCCTCAGATAGAAACAGTAACTACAAGCGTACATAAGAAGAACAATGTAGTTAACATACATTCCGCTGCTTCGCCGATGAAGGTAGTGCTGGTAGAACCTACATCATATGATGAAGTTCAGAACATTTGTGACGATCTTAAGAGCAAGAAGCCTATAATCATCAACTTTGAAGATATGGATAAGGAAGTTGCTAAGAGAATGGTGGATTTTATAAGCGGTGCGGTATATGCGCTGGATGGTACTATACAGAAGGTTTCAAACGGCATAGTGCTGGTTGCTCCCTCTAATGTTGATGTACTGGGCAATATAAAGAATTCCATCGGTGATGAGGATTTTGATCTGGAAGGTATTTTTAGCTGGCTTAAGTAATTATAGAATGAGAGTGGTTAGATGAAACTTATTTTAGCAACGACTGTATCATACTTTTTTGAGTTTCTCAACTTTATGATACTAATCAGAGTCTTTTTATCATGGTTTAATTTTAATCCAAACAGCAGGATTATTATATTGATCTACCAACTAACCGATCCTGTACTGGAGCCTTTCAGAAAGCTTACAGCGAAGTTGGGGCTTAATATGGGCATGATTGACTTTTCACCAATAATATCATTATTGTTTCTCTATTATATAGTGAAACCTTTGCTGATTACACTAATATACACATTCTTTTAAGAGGTAGCTCCGTGAAGGATAATAAGCTGATATCGGACAGATACAAGGAATATGAGGACAAGGTGCTGGTGAATGAGCTTTTGGAATATGCAAAGGTTTGTACATCAGGGTATACCGTAAGGTGTACGGATTTTTTAGATCCAAGACAGCAGAAAATTGCTGAAGAGATACTGGGAATGCAAAAGAATGTAAGCTATGAGTTTTTCGGCGGCATAGAAAACAGCGAGAGAGCTGTCTGTGTAATTTATGATATGAACTATGAAATATCTGAAGAAGACATTCAAATCACCATATTATCAATAACCTGGAGCAAAAACAGCAGAGGGCTGTCCCATAGGGATTTCCTGGGAAGCATTCTTGGGTGCGGAATAAAAAGGGAAAAGGTTGGAGATATTATCTTAGATGAAGAGCAGGCCTATGTTGCCTGTATGTCTGATATTTCCAGGTATTTGCTGTATAACCTCAATAAAGTGGGAAATACGGCTGTTAATGTTTCTGAAACCAGAGAGGCGCAGAAGAAAGAGGAAAAGGTAAGAATAATAGCATCAACTGTCGCATCTCTAAGGTTGGATAGCCTGATAGCAACAGGCTACGGGATTTCCAGGGCCAAGGCAGTGGAAACCGTAAAAAGCGGGAAGGTAAAGGTCAATTGGGAAGACGCTGAAAGTGTGTCAAAGGAAATGAAGCAGGGAGATGTAATTTCTTTAAGGGGCAGAGGACGGATAGTACTTGAAGAAGTATCCGGGACAACTAAGAAGGATAGGATAAGAATCGTAATTAAGAAATACCTGTGATGGAGGTTGAAGGAATATGATAACTCCTATGGATATACGAAACAAAGAATTTAAAAAGGTCTTCAAAGGATATAAGGAAGACGAAGTAGACGAATTTTTGGATAAGGTTATAGCTGATTATGAGAGGTTATATAGAGAGAATGGCGAGCTTAAGGACAGGATATCCATTGACAATGAAAGGATTGAAAGCTATAACAATATGGAAAAATCCCTGCAGAGCACTCTTTTAATAGCGCAGACAACCGCCGAAGACATAGTTGCAAACTCCCGGAAAAAGGCGGATATGGTTATAAAAGAGGCAGAGGAGCAGGCAAGAAGGATTATTGAAGATGCGAACAACAGTGTTCTAAAGGTAAATAAGGATTTTGAAGAATTAAAGAAGGAAGTTCAGGTATTTAAGACGAGGTTCAAGACACTTTTGGAGTCTGAGCTTGAAGCGCTTAATGCAACCTTGAAGGATATATAAGAACATATAAGTATATGGAAGACTCTTTCACAAGGCAGTGAAAGAGTTTTGTCATGAACCGGAGGACATAATATGGAGCTTAGAAATATTGCCATAGATAACGATACTGGAAAAATAGTAAAAGTAAAGGATGTTTCCATAGGGGACGGTGATTTTGTCATTATTGCAGGACCTTGCTCTGTTGAAGACCTGGATATGCTCCTTACAACCTCCCGGTGGATAAAGGAAAACGGAGCAGTACTATTGCGCGGAGGCGCATTTAAGCCGCGTACCTCGCCTTATTCCTTTCAGGGCTTGAAGGAGGAAGGACTTAAATATCTTAAGCAGGCTTCTGACGAAACGGGTTTGCCGGTGGTATCCGAGGTTATGGACCCCAGGGACGTGGAACTGCTGTATCGGTATGTAGATATGTTTCAGATAGGCTCGAGAAATATGCAGAACTTCTCGCTGCTTAAGGAAGTGGGGAAATATGACAAGCCTGTACTACTGAAAAGGGGTATGGCGGCCACTATAGAGGACTTTGCCATGGCAGCTGAATATATAGCCTCTGAAGGCAATGAGGACATTGTGCTTTGTGAAAGAGGCATAAGAACCTTTGAAAATTATACCAGAAACACACTTGACATTACTGCAGTGCCAATTTTAAAAAGTCTGAGCAAGCTTCCTGTTATTGTTGATCCTAGTCATGGAACTGGGAGAAGCGATTTGATACTCCCGATGTCTTTGGCGGCTATGGCGGCCGGAGCAGACGGGGTGATGATTGAGGTTCACCCATGTCCGGAAAATGCCCTATCAGATGGGGAGCAGTCCTTAGACCTGCAGGAGTTTAAGAAAATTGCCGAAAGACTTAAGACTACCAAGGAATGCTTCTGCGACATCCGCAAGAAATGAATATTTATAATGAAATGTTGATAATATAAAGTCATGAAGAGTTTCTTACTCGAAACTTTTATGGCTTTATTTTTTTAGCTTCAGGAGGATTGTTTATGGATATTGATAATACTGACGTAAAAGAATTGGAAAGTAGAGTTGAAAAAATTGCGCTTATGCTGGAAAAAGCCAAATTAGGAGAGTATGTCAGTATCATGTCAAAACCTAAATCACTGCTCTATTACAATTTTGTCGGAGGGTTGGCCAGAGGCTTTGGAACAGCTGTAGGCTTTACCATACTGGGGGCAGTTGTTATTTACCTCTTGAGGCAGTCAGTGCTTCTAAATCTCCCCTTCATAGGAGGTTTCATTGCAGAAATAGTCAAGATAGTGCAGGATCATTTATGATTAAATATAAAAGGAGACTTAGATATGGACAAGAACGACCTTAAGCACTACGAAGAGCTTCTGAATAAAGAAAAGGAAAAGAGGGAGGATTCCCTTGAAGATGAAGGAATAGGTCTTGGTGCATCCATAAAGGAAATGAGTGGAGAGCTTTCATCTTATGACAATCACCCCGGTGATTTGGGCAACGAAACCTTTGAGGCAGAGAAGAATTTTTCCTTCAGAACAAGGGATAAATTCCTTTTAAGCGAGGTTCAGGCAGCTTTGAACAAGATAGCAGACGGTACCTATGGATTATGCGAGCAGTGTCATAAGGAAATCGACAAGGATAGGCTGGAAGTAAGGCCTTACTCCCGCTTATGCATAAACTGTGAAAATGATATGGAGCAGAAGATTGACGATGAAGAAAAAGGAAGACCGATTGAGGAACAGGTATTGTTCCCTCCTTTCGGAAGGTCTTTTACAGACAACTCGGTTAATGATAAGGTAGAATTTGATGGAGAAGATACCTGGGAATCAGTAAACGAGTATAACGTGAGAATGTCGGATAACGAATTTGGCGAAGATGACGAAGATACAGGATATGTGGAGAATGTTGAGCAGATAAGCAATGACAGGTATAAGAGGCAGTTGGAATGAAACAGGTTACGGGGTTTCGAGGTTCTGAGGTTCCAGGGTAGGGGAGGCCAGTGGCCGTCCCGATAGGAAAATGTAGGATTTTTTCAGGTTTTGTGATATAATCTTAAAAGCATATTTATTTGTTTTTAAGGGGGAATTGTATTGTATCCTATCCTAATTGCAGCAGCGGTTGTTGCTCTTGATCAGATCATAAAGAATGTTTTGGTGAAAGCTCTGGCAGATGGACATATTACGGTAATCAAAAATTTCTTCAATCTTATTTATGTGGAAAATTATGGTATAGCCTTTGGAATGTTTAGAAACAAGACCTTGTTTTTCATAATTGCCATAAGCATAATATCAATACTGGTGGCATTCATGATTTATAAGTTTCATGATAAAAGCATTCCTGTGACAATATGCCTGTCACTTATACTGGGCGGAGCAATAGGAAATCTTATTGACAGGATTAGATTAGGCTTTGTAATAGATTATCTTTCCTTTACTATCTTTCCTCCGGTTTTTAACTTTGCGGATTCTGCAATTGTAGTAGGTGCCATACTTCTCAGCCTGGTCCTGATATTTGATAAGCGCATAGAAATATAGATGCGAGATTCGAGATACGAGATGCGAGAGGTGGGGTGGGACGTTGGAGTATTTGGGACGGGGTTCTGGGGTTCCACAGCAGGGGCGATTCATGAATGCCCGTACAAGGGGTGATATTTGTGGAGGTTAGAGAATTTTATATAGAGCCTGAGGAAGTCGGAAAAAGGCTCGACTCCTTCCTGTCTGAAAAAATAGAAGGCTACTCAAGGACATATATGCAGAAGCTTATTGATGAGGGTCACTGCAAGGTCGGTGGGAAGAATGTAAAGTCCAATTTCAAGCTCCGGACAGGGGATAAAGTGGAGGCTGTTATTCCCGACCCTGTGCCTTTGGAGATTGAACCTGAGAAAATAGAACTGGATATAGTATATGAGGACGATGACATAATAATAATCAACAAGCCGCAGGGGATGGTGGTGCATCCTGCTCACGGCAATTACTCCGGTACTGTTGTAAATGCACTCTTGGAGCACTGCGGAAGTTTGTCTGATTACAATAGCCTCACGGGAATTAACGGTGTAATGAGGCCGGGAATAGTACATAGAATTGATAAGGATACATCGGGTATAATTGTGGTGGCAAAGACCAATGAAGCCCACCTTTCTCTGTCGGAGCAGCTTAAGGAGCATACAATAACCAGAAAATACGTTGCCCTGCTTGAAGGCAGACTGAAAAACGACAATGGGAGAGTAGAAACACTTATCGGAAGAAATCCTAAGGATAGAAAACAGATGGCAGTTGTCACTACTAACGGCAAAAAGGCCATCACCCACTATAGGGTATTGGAGCGCTTCGAGAACAACACCTTGATAGAGGCTGTGCTTGAGACGGGCAGGACGCATCAGATAAGAGTGCACATGTCAGCTCTCGGACACCCTGTTGTAGGGGATACAGTATATGGTTATAAAAAGCAGCGGTTTGACACTAAAGGGCAGCTGCTGCATGCACGGGTGCTTGGATTTATCCATCCTACAAGGAAAGAGTACGTTGAATTCGAAGCACCGATTCCGGATTACTTTGAAAAAATATTAAAGGCTTTGTGGAGTAAAAGCCTATAGACAAAATATAACTGCTGTGTTAAAATCTATTAAAATATTGAACGCACGAAAGAAATCATTTTGGGTAAAGTGCGAATTCAATAACAATCAACGAAATGTTTTCGTGAAATCTGATTATTGTTAAATGTGTTTTACGAAAACATGGAGCCTTTAAACTTGTCCGGTGAGGCATGGAAGGGATCATAGCAATGCACCTTTAATCTGCCTCACGGCAGATTTTCTTATTTTAGAATAAAGTATGGAGGAAATATAATGAAGGTAAAAACCGAGATAATGGACGCAAAAGCATTGGATAGGGCACTTACCAGAATATCTCACGAAATAATAGAAAGGAATAAGGGAGTTGAAGACCTGGTGCTGATTGGTATAAGGACCAGGGGAGTTACCCTTGCCAAGAGGCTCTGTGAAAAAATAAAGAATATAGAGGATTATGAACTGCCTGTTGGTTCTCTCGACATTACAAGCTACAGGGACGATCTTAAGAACATGAAACATGAGCCAAAAGAGAATTTCAGTGAAGTCAACTTTGACATTACCGGCAAAAAGGTGGTACTTATTGATGATGTACTGTATACGGGCAGGACAGTAAGGGCTGCAATGGATGCCATTGTTGATATCGGAAGGCCCCTGAGCATTCAATTGGCTGTGCTGATAGACAGAGGCCACAGGGAACTGCCTATCAGAGCTGATTATGTCGGTAAGAATGTTCCCACCTCAAGAAGTGAGATGGTTGTAGTTAATGTCATGGAAACGGATGATGAGGAAGGAGTACTGTTAGGAGAATAAGAGTAGTGTATATTGCTACTCTTTTTTGCTGTTTTAAAGGAGGTATTTTATGAGACTGCTTGTAAAAAATTGCTGCATTGTGGATCCTGCAAATGCCTATGAGGGCGTGAATGACATTTATATTGAAGACGGGATTATAAAGGAAATTGCCCCGTCAATTGGACTGAAAGCTGGCATGGTAATAGATGCACAGGGGTTTTATGTACTTCCGGGTTTTGTAGACATGCACACTCATCTTAGGGAGCCCGGTTTTGAGTATAAGGAGACGGTATACTCAGGTACAAGAGCTGCAGCAAGGGGCGGGTATACCACTGTATGCTGCATGCCGAATACCAAACCGTCAATAGATGATGAGAATTCATTAAGTATTCTGCTGGATATAATAAAAAAGGATGCTTTAGTTACGGTGTACCCCATTGCAGCAATATCAAAGGGCCAGAAAAGTGCAGAGCTTACCGGCATGAAAAAGCTCAACGAAATGGGTGCTGCTGCGTTTTCAGATGATGGCAAGCCGGTCGTGAGTGCGGCATTAATGCGGGAAGCACTTCTTGAAGCTAAGGCCAATGATTGGCTGATTATCGACCATTGTGAGGAGCTGAGCCTGGCTGAAGGCGGTGCCGTTAACTATGGAAAGAAAGCAGAACAGCTTGGAGTAAGAGGCATACACCCACTTTCAGAAGAGCTTTATGTTATGCGTGATGTAATGATTGCTGAAGAGACAGATGCCCACATTCACATTGCCCATGTCAGCACCGCAAAGTCGGCAGAAATTATAAGAGAGGCAAAAAGAAAGGGGATTAAGGTCACTTGTGAGGTGACACCTCATCATATAGGGCTTACGGAGGATGTAATCAGACCAGGCTTTACTGATTGCAAGGTGAACCCGCCTTTAAGAACGGCCGGAGATGTTGAAGCCCTGAAGGCAGCTTTGAGGGACGGCACTATTGATGTGATAGCAACAGACCATGCTCCCCACCATAAGGATGAAAAAGGAGAGGATTTTTATACTTCTGCTTTTGGAATATCAGGGATAGAGACAGCATTTTCCGTATGCTATACAGAGCTTGTGGAAACGGGCATTCTTACACTTAAGGAGCTGGCTGACAAAATGAGCAGCAGCCCTGCAAGGCTCCTGAAGCTTGAGGCAGGGAGTATAAGCAAGGATAATGCAGCCAACCTGGCAATTGTTGATACCTTAAGAAGTATCACGGTTGACAAGAATAACTTTTTGTCCAAGGGTAGGAATACTCCCTTTCATGGAAGGACATACAAAGGAGATATAGTTTTCACAATAGTTAACGGTAAGGTTGCATATGAAAGAATATAATTGGAGGGATTTGCTTGTTCACAGATAAATTGATTGAGAAGGCTGTAAAATGCAGGAATCATACAGTCGTAGGACTGGATCCAAGGCTTGCTTATGTGCCGGAGCACATTCTGGATGAGCTTGGCGGGACAGCCCCGGTTGAAAAAAGTGCAGGACTTACCGCAGAAGCGTTCTTCAGGTTCAACAAAGAGATAATTGACAATGTATATGACATAGTGCCGGCTGTAAAGCCTCAGATTGCATTTTATGAACAGTATGGAACAGCAGGTTTCGAATGTTATATGAAAACCTGTGAATATGCAAAGTCAAAAGGGCTGCTGGTTATAGGCGATGTAAAGAGAGGCGATATAGGCTCTACTGCGGAAGCGTATTCGGATTTTTATCTTGGTAACAATGATTGGTCGGCGAAAACAGATTGTATTACTATAAATCCATACCTCGGTACCGACTCGGTAATGCCCTTTGTAAAGAACTGCGAAAAGAACGGCAAAGGGATTTATGTGCTTGTAAAAACCTCCAATAAGTCCTCTGTTGATATTCAGGATCTGGAATCCGGAGGCAGGAAAATATATGAACATGTTGCAGAGCTTGTTGTAAAGCTTGGTGAAGGTATAAAAGGCAAATACGGCTACAGCGCCGTAGGGGCGGTTGTAGGAGCCACCTTTAAAGGTGATGGCAAGAGATTAAGAGAGCAGATGAAAGGTGTATACTTCCTGGTGCCGGGCTACGGGGCACAAGGGGGAACGGCGGAGGACGCAGCAGTATGCTTTAATGAAGATGGGCTGGGAGCAATTATTAATTCTTCAAGAGGCATAATTGCAGCATATATGAATGAGGGCTGCAAGGGAAAATTCAATGAGAAGGAATTTGGACTGGCAGCCAGAGAAGCAGCAATAGCCATGAGGGATGATATAAACAACGAGCTTGAGAGGGCAGGGAAAATTGCATGGTAGGAGTTGAGAAGTCAGTGCGCAGTATATGCAAGGTAATAGATAATAAAGAGCTTTGTCAGAATATGTATGAAATAGTGGTGGAATGTCCTGAAATAGCACAAAACGCTAAAGCAGGACAGTTCCTGCATATAAAAGCAGGGGAAGGACTTGACCCGCTTTTGAGAAGACCGATCAGCATAAGCAGGATATACAGGGATAAAGGGCAAATTTCCCTTGTTTACCAAGTTATCGGGAAAGGTACGAAGTCCATTGCCGCCTTGAAGCCGGGCGAAGCTATAGACATTATGGGGCCTCTGGGAAATGGTTTTCCTGTTTTTACGGGAAAGAAATGTGCTGTAGTAGGGGGCGGTATGGGAGTGGCACCTTTGCTGGAACTGGCTGATAATATTGCAAAATGTGATGCATATATAGGCTTCAGATGCGAAACCTTCAAGCTTGATGAGTTCAAGTCAGCCTGCAAGGAGGTGTTTGTGGCAACTGAAGACGGGAGTATGGGAAGCAGGGGCTATGTTACCGGGCTATTAAAGGATATAAGCAAGTATGACATAGTATATACCTGCGGCCCTAAGCTCATGATGAAAAAAGTTAAAGAGCTTTGTAAGAACAGCCGAGTTCAGTGTTTCGTTTCCATAGAAGAAAGAATGGGCTGCGGCATTGGAGCATGCCTGGTATGTGCATGCAGGATAAAGGAAGGGGATACATGGCACTACAAGAAGGCTTGCACTGACGGGCCGGTATTTGAAGCCGGGGAGGTGGATTTCAATGACTGATATGAGAGTAGATCTGGCAGGTATCAAGCTTAAGAATCCGGTAATTACTGCTTCCGGAACCTTCGGCTTCGGTAGGGAATATGGAAAATTCTATGATTTGAGCGAGCTTGGAGGAATTGTGGTAAAAGGGCTTACGCTGGAACCACGAGAGGGCAACAAACCTCCAAGGATAGCGGAAACACCTGCCGGCATGCTGAACAGTGTAGGCTTGCAGAATCCAGGGGTAGAGTATTTCCTGGAGAAGGAGCTCCCTTTCCTGAGGCAATATGATGTGGCAGTTATTGCAAATATTTCAGGCAATACAGTTGAGGAATACTGCAGAATGTGCAAAAAGCTTGGAAGCCATGTGGATGGAATAGAACTGAACATATCCTGTCCCAATGTGAAGGAAGGCGGAGTAGCATTTGGAACAAAGTGTGATTCGGTGTATAATATAACAAGGAAGGTAAAGGAATACAGCAAGGTTCCTCTCATTGTAAAGCTTTCACCAAACGTAAGCGACATTAAGGAAATTGCAGTCTCTGCCCAGGAAGGGGGAGCGGACGCAATATCCCTTATTAATACGTTACTGGGAATGGCCATAGATATTAATACAAGAAAACCGATACTGGCAAATATGGTAGGCGGGCTTTCTGGCCCTGCGGTAAAGCCTGTTGCAGTAAGAATGGTGTGGCAGACGGCACAAGCTGTCAGCATACCTGTAATCGGTATGGGCGGTATAAGCTCGTGGCAGGATGCAATAGAGTTTATACTGGCCGGGGCTGATGCAGTATCCATAGGAACAGCAAACTTTGTTAATCCTTACGCACCGGTAGAAGTACTTGAAGGAATCGAAGATTATCTCATAAAAAATAAGTTCGGCAGTATACATGAATTAAAAGGGAATTTAAAAATATAGATACGAGGTACGTGCCACGAGCCCAAAATATTCATGGAGGGATAATACATGCTTGCCAAAAAAGAAATAAATGACATACTGGAAAGAACCGGAGTTCTCCAGACAGGACATTTCGTACTGACCTCGGGCAGACACAGCAACAAATATATGCAATGTGCGAGGATTTTTCAGCATCCGGATATAAGTGCGGAAATATCAAAGGATTTGGCAGAAAGATATGAAGACTATGATATCGATATAGTAATCGGTCCCGCTTTGGGTGGGATAATACTGGCTTATGAAGTGGCAAGGCAGCTGGAGGTAAGGGCACTTTTTGCAGAGCGGGAAAATGGAGTAATGACCTTGAGACGGGGTTTTGAAATAAAACCGGGCTCCAGGGTGCTGGTGGTGGAGGATGTAATAACTACCGGGGGATCAGTAAAAGAAGTTATTGAGGTTGTACGATCAGTAGGGGGAGAAGTGGTAGGAGTAGCCAGTGTGATTGACAGAAGCGGCGGTAAGGCATTGTTTGACGTACCGTTTAAAAGTGCGCTGAAAATTGATATAGATACCTTTGAGCCCGGAGAGTGCCCCATGTGCAAGTCCGGGTCAAAAGCAGTGAAAACCGGAAGCAGAAGTGCACTATAAAATCATCACTTCATCATATGTGAAAAAAGGTTCATAAAATATTTTTTTAACAATAATACTCTATATAACTTGAAATGCCTAAATAGGTGCGGTAAAAAAAGTAAAAAAACTTCCATGTTGTGGAAATATATTACCAAAAATGCAATAATGAATATTGAATTTTTTGAAAAATCTATGTATTATAATAAATGAATACAACAAAAAGGAGGTTTAATTAATGGCTGAAAAAAGAGAAAACTGGGGTAGCAAGCTAGGCCTTATACTGGCGATGGCCGGAAATGCTGTTGGTCTGGGTAACTTCTGGAGATATCCTTACCAGGCAGCTAAAAACGGCGGCGGTGCATTCATGATTCCATATTTCGGTGCACTTATTCTTATGGGTATTCCTTTAATGTTTGTTGAGTGGAATCTTGGAAGGTACGGCGGCAAGTACGGACATGGAAGTTTAGGCCCAATGGTATACCTTCAGGCAAGAGAAAGGGTAAGTCCAAAGGCAGCAGCTATACTGGGAGGCTTTGCAGGTGCGATAGCACTCGGCGTTACTGTGTTGGTTAACAGCTATTACAACCATATAATTGGTTGGACCCTTGGTTATGCGTTTTTGTCACTGACAGGCGGATACATGGATAAGGCAGTTAACACAGGTGAATTTTTTGTTAACTATATCCAGTCACCTGGCTTGGTATTCACCTTCTGGGTAATGGCTCTTGCGATACTATATCTTGCAGTATCCGGCGGTATACAGAAGGGTATCGAGACACTTGCAAAGTTCATGATGCCTACTATTTATGTAGTTGGAATAATACTTATCATAAGAACTTTGACACTTGGCTCACCTGTTAATCCTGACTGGTCACCTATTGCAGGCTTGAACTATATCTGGTCACCAAGATGGGATGCTCTTAACTGGACAGCGGCCCTGGCTGCAGCGGGACAGATATTCTTCACTCTGTCACTTGGAATGGGTATTATCTGTAACTATGCTTCATATTTGAAGCCGGATGATGATATAGTACTCTCCGGTATTGCTACAGTTTCTTTGAATGAAACAGCTGAAGTTATACTTGGCGGTACAATAGCTATTCCGATAGCTTACACATACCTCGGTGTAGATGGCTTAGGAGCAGGTGTTGGTCTTTCCTTTATATCACTGCCTAACATATTCAGGGAAATGGCCGGAGGACAGATATTCGGAGCATTCTGGTTCATACTTCTCGCTTTTGCAGGCATAACCTCAGCTGTTGCTATGTATAACTATATAGTTGCTTTGCTGGAAGAAAGCTTTGCAATGAGCAAGAAGAAAGCTTCATTGGCTGTATTCTTCCTCTATATACTGGTTGGTCTTCCTGTATGTCTTGAGCCGATTCTTACAAAGACTGGCGACCTGGCATACTTCACAGAGGTTGACAACTGGGTAGGGGTTTACCTCCTGGTTGTACTTGGCGGACTTGAAGCTATAGCTGTTGGCTGGTTGAATGGAAAGAATGCATTGGAAGAAATGAACAGAGGCAGCTACTGGAAGATACCGGGCTGGTTCTATAAGTTATTTATACAGTTCCTGACCCCAGTATCAATCATAGTACTTCTTATAATGTCAACAAGAGACTATATAAAAGCCGGTTACTTCAAACTGATACCTGATTTTGTTGCCGGTAGTCCGGTACTTATTCCGTGGGTTCAGGCAGCAAGATTTGTGGTATTAGGTGTATTGATTCTTGGTTTTATTCAGGCTTATAAGACAATCAAGGATAAGTATTTAGTTGAATTCCAAACTAATAAAGTTTCTATAAGAAAGTAAGGAGGGAATAATAATGTCAGGAGCAGCATTAGGATTTATGATTTTGGCTTGGGGCGTTATACTGGGAACAGTAGTAATTTCCCTCACAGCATTGATGAAGCACAGCAAAAACTAAAATCAAAAACCCCCACTTCAAGGTGGGGGTTTTTTTGGAGGTAACTCATGGAAAAGGAATTATTAGTAGTTCTGGAAGATTTAAGCAAAAAAATAAGTAAGGTATATTCGGGAACAAAGAAAGAAAAGTTTGAAAAAGAAATAACGGGAATTATTGATATTTATAAGACTTTAGATATACCTGAAGCTCTCAATGAAACTTATGAAAGCTTAAAGAATAAGGGTAGAGAGCTAATGAAGGAGTCCAATATAAAAGAAGAAAAAAAGGTGGAATACTACCTGAGATATTGCAGTGCAGCAATATATGATTTTAAGGGGAATCTGCAGCCGCTTAATACAATTATGAAATCCTTCCTGCTTACAGCTGTGCTGTTTTTTGTACTGGCACCCCAGTATTTTTCATTCATACTTCCATTAATATTCGTATTGCCAGTATTTTTGGGACTAAGAGGGATGAGAAAGAGAGTGCTGAACGGTCTTATGATGGGGGTATCTGTAGTTCCGATGGGAATACTTGTTTCTATTGTCTGGATCAGAAATGCAGTCCTGACTATAAGCACAGGTACCTTCAGCAGCTTTATAAACTCATTAGCTCAGTCATATGGTTTTTCATACGAGTTCGCGCAGAATTTGGCGGTAGCATGCATATTATTAAGCATTGTGCTGTTTGCAAGCTCTGTAACATTGATATATAATGCTGTTAAGCACAGAAAAATGTTTATATAGGGAAAAAGCTGCCGGCTTAAGCCGACAGCTTCATTTTTTCATATTATTGATTTTAGCTTCATCTGGTGTGATGTATATGGTGAAGTAATTTTCGTATATAACCATACCGGGTTTGGCACCGCTTGGTTTCTTAACATTTTTTCTCCGGGTATAGTCCACAGGTACTTTGGAGGACATCCTGCCCTTGCTGTAAAAGGCTGCAAGGTTGGCGGCCTCCTCAAGGGTAATATCGTCTACAGCTTTGCCGACCGTTTTTATTATTACATGAGAACCGGCTATATCCTTTGTATGAAGCCAGACATCCTGATTTTCTGCGAATTTAAGGGTAAGATAGTCATTTTGTACATTGTTTTTTCCTACAAATATTTCAAAGCCTGAGGCCGATATGAAGCGCATTGGCTTGGAGGCTTTAGCCTGCTTGCTCTTTGCAGCCTTTCTTGCTTTGATATAGCCTTGTTCAGCCAGCTCATTCCTTATCTCTTCAAGCTCCAGCTCCTCTGTGCATTTATCAAGGTTGTCAAGCTGTGTCTCCAGATACATTATCTCCTGTTTATTCTCTTCAAGCTGAAGATTTATTTTGCTGATGGCATTTTTTGATTTGTTGTAATGCTTGTAATACCTCTGGGCATTTGCTGAAGGGGATAGCTGTACATCCATAGGAATTTCAATATATTCACCCTCTGGGGAGTAGTAGTTCTGCAGCCGGACTTTTTCCTGCCCCTTTTGGATATTATACAAATTTGACATGATGAGATCACCAAAAATCTTGTATTTTTCGGAGTCAGCAGCTTCCTGAAGCTCTCCGCCAAGTATTTCAAGCTTTTTGCAGCAGCGGTCCAGTCTGTTTGTGATAATCTTGTGTATGTCACCGGATTTTTGTTTTATCCTGTCCTTTTGGTCCTTTTGATGATAGAACCTTTCAACAGTCTCACTTATGCTGCTAAATTCCTGTCTGTCATAGTCCTTGTAAATATCGAGGTTAATGCAGGAGAAGTCAGAAGCCTTGCCATCCTTATAGACTATGTTCGGATTAAAGGCGGCATCGGCTACAGCTTCCCGAAACCTGGAAAATGCATCATAAAGAGCATATATAGTATCATTGCTGCATTGTGTCAAGTCAGTATCGCTGTCTATCCTTGCTCTTAAGCAGATGTCTCTTGCTACAGCAGGGCTGATACCGTTATACATATTCATCAGGTATTTTTCAGCCTTTATACTTCCCGGAGCCTTTGCAATCCTTTCAAGGAAGCTTTCCTTTGAGGCATTAAGCGGACTTACTTTGTCACCTGAGGGTGGGTATTCATACTTTCTGCCTGGAAGAACCTCTCTGATACTGCTTATTTCGAAATTTACCCTTTTGATGCTGTCGATAATTTTACCGGTAGGCTTGTCGATGAATATTATATTGCTGTGACGGCCCATTATTTCAGCAACAAGGGTTTTGTGGGTACTGTAACCCAGCTCGTCTGCAGAATCGATGTCTATTTCAATTATCCTCTCAAACTCCGGCTGCCTTATGGAGACTATGCGACCGCCCAACAGATGCTTTCTAAGCAGCATGCAAAATGAAGGGGGTACTGTAGGATTGGATTTGTTCTCCTCTGTAAGGTGCACCCGCGGATAAGTGGAGCTGGCGCTAAGGAGCAGCTTATAGCTGTCTTTGTAGCTCCTGACATATATCAAAAGCTCGTCTTTTTCAGGCTGATATACTTTGTCTATTTTTCCATTTAACAGTTTATTATTCAGCTCATGCACGATTGAGTAAACTACTGAACCATCAAAAGGCAATTCAAGCACCTCCTTTGTGTGAAAGCCTTTAAATATTATAACACTAGATTGGCTTCTTTACTATAAGCTGATAAATCCATCGGAAAATGCAAGACGCTATGGCTGATAATTCATGAATTATAAAGTAAATGAGAGATATATCAAGGAAATTAAAATTTTACGGGGAATATATGTTTAATTATATGATTATATGATATAATACAATAATAAAGTATGGGCTTTGATCAGTTATATTTATGAAGGTAAATATGAACTATAACAAATATTAACAAAAGACGGAAGGATGATGGATTTGATAAAAAGCATGACGGGCTTTGGAAGAGGCGAATTCAGCCAGGGGACCAGCACATTTTCCGTTGATGTAAGGTCTGTAAATCACAGGTACAGCGATGTATCGGTCAGAATGCCGAGAGCCATGTCTGTACTCGAGGAGAAGGTCAGGGAATTTGTAAGCGAGAAGATAAGCAGAGGAAAGGTCGATGTGTACATAAATTGCAGCACCTTCGGACAAAGCTCCCAGGTGAAGTTGGATACAAACCTTGCAAAAGCCTATATAGACTCGCTTAACACCTTAAAAGAGATGTTTGGAATCAAGGATGACATAAGTTTATCACTTTTAACAAGGTTTCCGGATATAATGGCTCTGGAGACTGTTGAGCAGGATATGGAAGAGCTCTGGCGCATACTCAGGGAAGCATTGGAGATAGCCTTTAATTCGCTGGTCGACATGAGGCAGCGGGAAGGCGAAAGACTTAAGTCTGATCTTCTTGAAAAGCTTGAGACTGTGAAGGTTTATGCAGCTAATATCAAGGAAAAATCATACAGTATAGTTGATGAGTACAAGAATAAGCTATATGATAGAATAAAAGAGCTTACAAAGGATATACCTATTGACGAAAACAGATTGCTTACTGAAGTAGCGGTGTTTGCGGACAAATCAAGTATTGATGAAGAGATTGTAAGACTTGAAAGTCATATGGAGGAGCTCCGCAAAGCACTGAACTTCAATGGACCTGTAGGTAAGAAGCTGGACTTTATAATACAGGAGATGAATAGGGAGGTAAATACAATAGGTTCAAAAATCACTGACTTAAGTATATTGAATAACGTAATAAGCATTAAGACAGAGATAGAAAAGATAAGAGAACAGGTGCAAAATATAGAATAACTGGAGGGTAAAGATGGGTATTAAACTAATAAACATTGGATTCGGCAATATTGTTTCAGCCAACAGACTGGTTGCGATAGTCAGTCCGGAATCAGCACCAATAAAAAGGATAATACAGGAAGCAAGAGACAGAGGGATGCTGATAGATGCTACATACGGCAGAAGGACGAGAGCTGTTATAATAACAGACAGCGACCATATTATACTTTCTGCAGTACAGCCGGAAACGGTAGCTCATAGGCTTATAGACCGTGAAGAAGAAGAGGGAGAAGAAACAGTAGAAGAGGAATAATTTAAGCGGAGGGGAATATGAAGAGCAAGGGGTTGCTTATAGTTATATCAGGGCCTTCTGGTGCAGGTAAAGGTACTTTATGCAGAGAACTCCTTCGCAGCTATAGTGATAACCTTGAGCTTTCGGTTTCAGCAACAACCAGAAAGCCTCGGGAGGGTGAAATTGAAGGAGTCAATTACTTTTTCAAGAGCATTGATGAGTTTGTCAAAATGGCTGAGAATGAAGAGTTTATAGAATACGCAAAGGTTCATGACAATTATTACGGGACTCCCAAAAAATATGTCATGGATAAGCTTGAAGAAGGGAAAAATGTAATACTGGAGATAGATGTACAGGGCGGGATGAAGGTAAAACATGCATTTCCCGACGCTGTGTTTATTTTCATAATGCCGCCGTCCTTTGAGGAACTCAAAAAGAGAATTGAAGGCCGTGGCACAGAAACTGCGCAGGATATATGCAAAAGAATGAAAAATGCTTACGGTGAAGTAAGCCATGCCCATAATTATGATTATGTGGTAGTGAATGATGATTTAAGGGATGCAGCAGCAAAAATTAATTGCATACTCACTGCAGAAAAATGCAGAATTAATAGATGTGACAGTGACTTAGAGAATTTCAGGGAGGGATAAAATGATATATCCTACATTATCATCACTATTAGGAAAAGTGGACAGCAAATACACTCTTGTGGTTGCTGTTGCCAAAAGAGCAAGGCAACTGGTTGACGGACAGCCAAAGCTTACAAAGGTTGATTCAAATAAACCGGTTACAATAGCAATAAACGAAATAAACGACAACAAAATTACATATGAAAGAAATAAACCGGAAAAACCAGCAGGAGAGCAAGATGCTTAAAGGTAAGAAAATAGTACTCGGTGTATCGGGAGGCATAGCTGCATATAAAGCCTGCGAGCTTGTCAGCAGGCTTAAGAAGCTGAATGCCGATGTACATGTAATTATGACGGCTTCGGCTGCCGAATTTGTAACACCTCTCACCTTCCAATCCCTTTCTTTGAACCAGGTGGCTTGTGATATGTTTGAGTCGCCTAAGTACTGGGAGATAGAGCATATTTCACTGGCAAAGCTGGCAGATGTACTTGTAATTGCTCCGGCAACCGCCAATGTTATTGGAAAGCTTGCGGTTGGAATTGCTGATGACATGCTTACAACTACAGTAATGGCGACGAAGGCAAAGGTAATAATTGCTCCGGCTATGAATACCAATATGTACGAAAATCCTATAGTTCAAAGGAATATTGATAAGCTTAAAGAATTGGGATACAGCTTTGTAGAGCCGGAAGAAGGGCGTTTGGCCTGCGGCGATGTGGGAAGAGGCAAATTGGCTGATCCGGCTGTTATTGAAAGTGCAATTATTGAGGCATTAAGCCCAAAACAGGATTTTAGCGGGAAAAATGTTCTGGTGACTGCCGGACCGACACGGGAGGCTATTGATCCTGTAAGATTCATATCAAACCATTCTACAGGCAAAATGGGCTATGCGATAGCTGAGAAAGCTGCAAAAAGAGGCGCCAATGTTTATCTTGTCTCAGGACCGACCAATCTTGTTACGCCTGAAGGGGTAACAAGATTTGACGTGGTATCCGCCAAGGAAATGTTAAGCCAGGTAATGGAGCTATTTCCAAAGTGCGATATTGTAATAAAGGCCGCTGCCGTAGCAGATTATGCTCCAGCGACCGCTTACAGCCAGAAAGTTAAAAAGGCATCTGACGACATGGAGCTGAAGCTTGTAAAGAATCCGGATATACTTTATGAATTGGGAAAAATCAAAGGAGACAAGATTATTGTCGGTTTTGCCATGGAGACTGAGAAGCTTATAGAAAACGCTTCTCTTAAGGTCAGAAAAAAGAATCTGGATTTTATTGTGGCTAATGACTTGAATGAAGCAGGAGCAGGCTTTGCTGCCGATACTAACGTAGTAAAGCTTATTGACAGGGAAGGAAATATAGAGAGCATTCCGCTTAAGAAAAAACATGAGGTTGCGGATATAATTCTCGATAGAATAATAGACATAAAGCGTACGTAGCAGTACGCTTTTAAGTTATATCAGGCATATGCGCATTATATAACGCATTGGGGAGATCAAAATGGACAAGAATTTATTCGCAGAGGTCATTGTGACAAACAAGTGCAAAGAGACTGACAGGACTTACAGCTATCTTATTCCGAAAGAAATGGAAGAAAAAGTCGCAGTGGGCAGCAGGGTTATTGTACCTTTCGGGATTGGAAATAAACAGTTGGAGGGGTATGTCCTTGCGGTGAAGGACAGCATAGATTTCAGCGTTTCAAGGATAAAACCCGTTACGAGGGTTTTGGATGATGAACCTGTGATGTCCCCTGAGCTTGTAGAGCTTGCCAAATGGATGAAGGATAAATACCTGAGCTATTATATAGATGCTATACAAGCTATAGTTCCTTCTCCCGTAAGGACCAAGAGCAGTTATATCATAGAGCTGGAAGTGTGTGAGGATATGTATGAAAAGCTTGCCCGACTGAATTCCAACAGCATGATGGAAATTGTAGAGTTCCTTGAACAGAATTCCGGTAGTGTCAAGCTTGAAGAAATAAAGGAATATTTCAGTGATCGTAAAATAGACTATTATGTGAAAAAACTCCTCGAGGAAGGAATAGTGCAGAAGCATCAGGTAATAGGAAACAAAATCGGGAAGAAGCTTGAAAGGCTTCTGTATCTTAACGAGGACACAAGCATTGAAATAAAAAAGAATGCAAACAAGCAGAAGGAGATATTGGAACTGCTTGGGAAAAATCCCGGCATATCCATGTCTGAGCTTAAGGAAGCCTGCGGAGATTGTGATTCTGCAGTCAGGGCAATGGAGAAAAAGGGATATATAAGAATAGAAGAAAGGGAAGAATACAGGGAGGTTAATTCCAAGGTATATTCAGAGAAGAAGCATGAGCTTTCAAAAGCTCAATTATCAGCACTGGCAAATATCAGAAGCTTCTTTTCCCAGGGTAAGGACGTAGTTCTTTACGGCGTTACCGGCAGCGGAAAGACCGAGGTTTATCTTGAATTGATTGAAGAAAACCTGAATATGGGCAAGGATTCAATTATGCTGGTGCCGGAGATATCACTGACTCCGCAGATGGTCTCCCGGTTTAAGAATCGTTTTGGAGACAATATAGCAGTAATGCACAGCAGTCTTTCTGAAGGTGAGAAGTACGATGAGTGGAGGAAAATAAAAGCCGGTATCGTGAAAGTAGCCATAGGGGCCAGATCGGCAGTGTTTGCCCCTTTTAAGGCTTTGGGGCTGATAATAATCGATGAGGAGCATGAACACACATATAAATCAGAAATAAAACCCAAGTATCTGACACGGGAGGTGGCAGAAAAAAGATGCCGCCTGGAAGGTGCTCACCTGCTTATGGGCTCAGCGACACCTTCCATTGAGACTTATTACAGGGCCAAAACGGGTGAACTGGGTCTGGCAGAGCTGCCTGACAGGGCCAATGGAAGCCCAATGCCTGAAATTGAAGTAGTAGATATGAGGGAAGAGCTTAAGGCAGGCAACAAGACAATATTCAGCAGCAGCTTGACTGAAGCTATATTGGATAACCTTAAGAGCGGAGACCAAATGATATTATTTCTGAACAGGAGGGGCTATTCCACCTTTGTGTCGTGCAGACAGTGCGGAATAGTGATGAAATGCCCGAGGTGCAGCATTTCTCTTACCTACCACATGAAAAGCGAAAAGCTTGTATGCCATTACTGCGGATATGAAAGGGATAACCCCCACGTATGTCCAAAATGTAAAAGCGACAAAATAAAATATTTTGGTGTAGGCACACAGAAGCTGGAGAAGGAGTTTCAAAAGAAATTCTCAGTAAAGAATGTTCTGAGGATGGATGCCGATACTACTTCAAGAAAGAACTCACATCAGGAGATTCTGGATAAATACAGGAGAAGGGAAGCGAATGTGCTTCTTGGTACGCAAATGATTTCAAAAGGTCTGGATTTTCCGGATGTGACACTGGTAGGGGTGATTACTGCAGATACCAGCCTTAATCTGCCTGACTTCAGATCCGGAGAACGTACCTTCCAGATGATAGCACAGGTGGCAGGGAGGTCAGGAAGGGCAAACAAGAAAGGGCGTGTAATTGTACAGACATACAGCCCTGAACATTACAGCATACAATACGCCCGCTTTCATGACTATAAAGGCTTTTTCGAGCAGGAGATAATGCTTAGGAAGGAGCTCGGCTATCCGCCTTTTTCAAGCATAGCAAATATTATAATAAGCGGTATTGCAGAAAGTGAAGTCATAAATTATGCCAATGAAATAAGCCTGTTTCTGGATAAGCGTATAAAAGGCCATTCTGATGTTGAAAAGCTGGGACCGGCGGCAGCGACGATTTCACGTATAAAAAACAGGTATAGGTGGCAAATAGTAATTAAGAGCAAAAGTGAAGAAACATTAAGGGCAGTGTTGGGTGATTTGATGGAGAACTGCGGTGAAGGGCAGTCCAATGTAAGCATAAGTATGGATTTAAATCCTCAAAGTATGATATAGTAATATTAGGCTTCGAGAAGTGGGGGCGAACAGCATTCGCCCGTATCATAGCCACGAACCAAGTAACACAAGACAGATAATTTTTAGGAGGAAATGGATTGAATGGCTGTTAGAACTATTAGA
The DNA here is from genome assembly GCA_964619815.1 of uncultured Clostridiaceae bacterium. Classification (GTDB taxonomy): domain Bacteria; phylum Bacillota; class Clostridia; order Lutisporales; family Lutisporaceae; genus BRH-c25. The sequence continues at coordinate 38,546 of CAZUGK010000023.1, forward strand.
AAAGACGGGGATGAAGTATTAAGGAAGGTGTCAAGAAAGGTAGAGGTTATTGATGACAGGATATTGACACTGCTTGATGATATGAAAGAAACAATGTACAAAGCTGAGGGAGCCGGCCTGGCGGCTCCTCAGGTCGGTGTATTGAGAAGAGTTGTTGTGATTGATATCGGTGAAGGGCCTATAGAGCTTATAAATCCGGTTATAGTATATGAAAGCGGAGAACAGCTGGAAGAAGAGGGCTGCCTCAGTATACCGGGGGTAAGGGGGCAAGTAAAAAGGCCCGCCAAGGTAATTGTAAGAGCGTTGAACAGAAAAGGTGAAACTGTTGAATTGACAGGTACTGAGCTTTTGGCTGTAGCATTTTGCCACGAGATAGATCATCTTAACGGTATTCTTTTTACCGACAAGGCAATAAGCAAAGAATCGGACAGGTAGTATTACTGTTGAAAGGGAAGGACAGCAGATGAGAATAGTTTTTATGGGGACTCCCGATTTTGCAGTTCCATGCCTTAGAGTGCTGATTTCGCAAAAGCATGATATTGCGGCAGTTGTGACTCAGCCTGACAGGGTTAAGGGAAGGGGTAAAAAGCTTGCACCTCCTCCTGTGAAGGTGTTGGCAGAGGAAGCTGGAATACCCGTATACCAGCCTGAGAAAATAAAGGCTCAGGAATTCACACAGATACTGAAGGCTTTGAAGCCTGATGCCATAATTGTAGTTGCATTCGGACAGATATTGTCCCAAGCGATACTTGACATACCGCCACTGGGATGTATCAATGTCCATGCATCTCTCCTGCCCAAATACAGAGGTGCTGCACCTATTAACTGGTGCATAATAAAAGGAGAGAAGACTACAGGAGTTACTACCATGTATATGGACAAGGGACTGGACACAGGGGACATGATCATAAAAAAAGAAACTGCAATAGGTGAAAATGAAACAGCAGGGGAGCTTCATGACAGACTGATGGAACTTGGGGCTTCAGTACTGTCTGAGACTATGGAGCTTTTGAGCAAGGGAGAGGTTACAAGAGAGCCTCAGGATAATACGGAAGCAACCTATGCTCCGATTATGACCAAGAGCCTTGGAAGAATTGACTGGTCAAAGGATGCTACAGTTATCAGAAACCTGATCAGAGGGACTTACCCTTGGCCGGGAGCATTTTCAACATACAGCGGCAGGGTTTTCAAGATTATGAGTGCTGAAGCATTAACGCCTGATGTGAAGCATGAAAAGTGGGGAAGCATATTAAAGGTTGAAAAAGACAGTATAATTGTAAGCTGCGGAACAGGAAGCCTCAGAATATTGGAATTGCAGTTTGAGAATGAAAAGCGTATGAGTGTAGAAGCATATCTAAGAGGACATGAAATATCTGAGGGTGCAGCTTTAGAGTAGGGGCAGTACATGAATCGCCCGTGCTCAGCATATTTAAATAAAAACGGAGGAAATGAATATGTACTACGGTTATTTTGATCCTACATACATTTTGATATTACCGGCAATTATTCTGGCTGCATATGCACAGTCGAAGGTAAATTCTACCTTCAATAAATACCTTAGGGTAAGAAACAGTTATGGATATACCGGATATGATGTTGCAAGAAGAATTTTAGACATAAATGGACTTCAGAATGTACCTATTGAGCTTGTCGGTGGGAAGCTTTCGGACCATTATGATCCCAGAAAAAGAGTCTTAAGATTGTCGCAGGATGTCTATAACAGCAATTCTATTGCGTCTGTTGGCGTAGCTGCTCACGAATGTGGTCATGCGATTCAGCATTTGGAAGGGTATGCACCGCTTATTATAAGAAATGCTATTGCACCGGTAGCTTCCTTTGGATCTCAAGCAGCATGGCTTTTTATTCTGGCAGGATTTATTTTCAGCTGGACCGGATTGATTAATATTGGAATACTTCTCTTCTCAGCAGCAGTTGCTTTTCAGGTAATTACTCTTCCGGTGGAATTTAATGCAAGCAGCAGGGCAACTGCACTTCTGGAAGGCAACGGACTTGTGCCCTCCAATGAGATAGGACCGGCGAAAGAAGTTTTGAGAGCTGCCGCACTTACTTATGTAGCAGCAACCTTTGCAGCTATAATGCAGCTTGTAAGGCTTTTAGTCATAAGGGGACGAAGCGACGATTAGAATTAAAATATTTGAAGCTACAGGTAGGAATATGGCTATCTGTAGCTTTTGCATTCAATTTATATTAACGTGCTGCCAGGGTAAATTACGTGTAGGGAATGGTTATATGCCATTCTGAACATAGTTTTTATATTATAATTTGGAGAAGTGCTTATGAAGAATATTGATCAGGCAAGAGATGCAGCAGTCAGGATAGTATACAAGGTTCTCCGGGAGGGAGCTTATTCCAATATAGCTATAAGGCAGGAGCTTGATGAGAGCAGGCTTGGAAGGCTTGATAAAGCTCTTGTTACTGAAATAGTGAACGGAACTTTGAGGAACCTTAACCGTATTGATTGGATAAAGTCGCAGTTTATAAAAAAGAATAAAATTGATCCTTGGATTGAGGATATCATAAGATGTGGCATATACCAGCTGCTATTCCTGGACAGGGTGCCGGACTCTGCAGTATGCAATGAGAGTGCTGAGCTGGCAAGAAAGCACAGCCACGAAGGAACAGTGAAGTTCGTAAATGGGGTCCTTAGAAACGTCAGCAGGAATAAGGAAAAGCTGGAATATCCCGATAAGGAGAAGGAAGCCGTCAAGTACCTCTCAGTGTTTTACTCCCATCCCGAATGGATGGTTAAAAAGTGGATAAAGGATTATGGAAGGGGCTTTACTGAAGAGCTTTTAAAGGCGAATAACGAAACACCGCCATTTTCCATAAGATATAACAGGCTAAAGATAAACAGGCAGGAGCTTATAGCCATGCTTGCCGAAGAAAATATCGAATGCTCGGATGGAAGATATAATCCGGAAGCGATATACATAAGAGGAACATCAGCTATAGAAGACAAAGCTTCCTTCAAAAAGGGCTACTTTCAGGTGCAGGATGAGAGCTCAATGCTTGTAGCTCACATTGCAGACCCAAAGGCCGGGGAAAGAATACTTGATGTATGCAGCGCTCCCGGAGGCAAGACTACTCATATGGGAGAGCTGATGGGGAACCAGGGAGAAATAGTAGCCAGGGATATCCATAAGCATAAGCTCAAGCTTGTCGAGGAAAACTGCAGCAGGCTTGGGATGAGCATTGTCAAAACGGAGCTGTACGATGCAATGCTCCTGGATGAGTCATCCCTTGAAAGGTTTGACAAGGTTCT
>CAZUGK010000024.1:0-12067 GCA_964619815.1 uncultured Clostridiaceae bacterium
CACAAGCAAGCAAGATACTTTCTTTGATATTGCTTCGTTTTTCGCCGATCAGTAAAGCATACATTTTGTCCAGTGCTGCTTTGAGTTGTGCCGGAAAGGTAAACCAATACATCGGTGTTGCAATCAGAATGACATCACTTTGTTCCATGAGCGGTGCTAGTGTATTGAAATCATCTCCGAACACGCAGGCTTCACCTTTAGAGTAACAGCTGTTACAGGCCCTGCAGCCATTGATTTTTTTAAACGCAGTTTCATATTTTGTTACGGTATGTCCGGCAGCCCGTGCTCCTTTGATAAATGCATCGGCCATTAAGTCACTGTTACCTCCTCGCCGTGGGCTACCTGTAAGCACTAAAACATTTTTACTCATTTTCAATCATCCTTTCAAATATTCTTTTTGCTTTGAGCGTCAATGCTTTAATCCTCATGGTGATTCTGCTTTGCTGCTTTTTCTTTTTTCTGGATAATATATTATTCTCGTAATATATTTGCCCTTTTACAGTTACAAGGATTACTTGATTGACACTAAATTAAGAATAGGGTAATATATATCAATAGTCAAGTACGCACATTTGAGACATATACTATACTTAAGGAGAGTGTAAAACTGTGATTGAAGATTGCAGCCCGACAGGGGTAAATCTGGAAGATACCGGTTTTGGCTATACGCTGTCTATTATCGGTGGTAAATACAAAATGATTATTATGTACTGGTTGCATGAATACAAACCGGTGATGAGGTTTAATGAACTGAAACGGTGTATTGCTACGATTTCCTTTAAAACACTTAGTAATACATTAAAAGAAATGGAATCTGATCAATTGATCATCCGCAGAGAGTATTCACAGATACCGCCCAAAGTGGAATACAGTCTTTCTGAGCGTGGCAAGTCCCTGATACCTGTTTTGAATATGATGTGTGAATGGGGTATGAATAATAGATTGCCGCATTCGAATTAAGGATAGCAATTCTATATAATCACCTTGACATATAGCTATATGCCTGATATATTAAAGATACTTTATAAATATACTTAATAAAGGGGAGTAGTATGGCTGTAGGGAATGTTAATTTAATGAAACAAATCAATTTAGACACAGTTAGAAGGGTGATAAAAGAAAATAAAAAAGCAACAAAACCTCAGTTGGCAAATCTGACAGGATTAAGCGTGGTAACAATTAATTCACTTGTTGAAGTGCTTTTGGAAAATGGAGAAATTCTTGTTGATGAGCTAGAAGTGTCCAGTGGTGGCAGACCAGCAACAATTTATTCCTTTAATGAGGAATACAGTATGGCGTTAGTCATTTATACAAATGAGTATGAAATGAAGGATTTAACCCATGTAGCCGTTGTCAATCTATATGGGGAAGTGATTGAAGGTAACGAGATTGTCTTAGATGAAATATCAGAGCATAGTCTTGATTTGACAATCGAGAAAATGCTGAAAAAATATCCTAACATTAAATTGATAGGCATTGGTATGCCAGGACAAGAAATCAGAGGGAAGATGGAGATCAGTGATTATATATCTCTTGAAGGAAAAGTCTTTGTGGAACATTTGAGAAACCAATTTCAAATACCTGTAGTCTTTGAAAATGATGTTAACGCAGCTGTATTGGGATATTGTACTTCCAATCAATGCGACGATAAAAACGTGGTTGGCATTTATATTCCAGAAAAATATCCTTTAGGTGCAGGTATTTTTATCAACGGAAATGTGTATAAAGGAAAAGATGGCTTTGCAGGTGAAGCTAAATTTCTTCCGGATGGATTTGATTGGAAGAATCCAGCGTTTGTTTCGGAAAATATTTCAGTGGCAATTAAGAAATTGATCCTTACATTCACCTGTCTTTTAAATCCAGATATCCTCGTCATTTACAGAGAAAATCTCACCGAAGTAGCGATTGATTCCATCATTAAGGATTGTAAAAAAATGATCAAGTCAGAAGTGATGCCTGACATTGTTGTATCAAGTGACTTTGGCGAGGATTTTGCAGAGGGTATTAAACAAATCTCATTAAAACCATTGGAACCAAAATGGCAACGATAAGGAAGGAGGTACCATGACGACATTATTATTGATCATTATCTATATTGCATTTATCAGTTTGGGACTTCCTGATTCTATGCTTGGTGCTGCATGGCCAACGGTTCGAATTGATTTATCCTTGCCAATTGCTGGGGCAGGATTAATCTCCATGATTATATCCGGTGGAACCATAATCTCCAGTATTCAGAGTGGCAAACTGATTCAAAAACTCGGTACCGGTAAACTCACATTAATCAGTGTATTTATGACAGCCATGGCTTTGCTGGGTTTTTCCTTTAGCCAAAACTATGTATGGTTATGTCTGGTGGCAATTCCATTGGGACTAGGAGCAGGAGCCGTTGATGCTGCCTTAAATAATTTTGTGGCTTTGCATTTTTCAGCCAGACATATGAGCTGGCTTCACTGTTTCTGGGGAATTGGTGCAACAGCGGGTCCCGTTATTATGTCAGTTGCCATTTCTCAGAACGGGTCGTGGCAGAAGGGCTATTTATCTGTTGCTATCATTCAGATTTGTTTAGTGATTATTTTGCTGGTTTCGTTACCGCTTTGGAGATTGTTTGGTGAAAATGGACAAAAAGACATAATTGTAGAAAATCAAAACCAGCTTGTCTTTCGATTGCCGGGGATACGTTCAGCACTTCTTGGTTTCTTTTTTTATTGCGCATTAGAGACCACCGCCGGTTTATGGGGCGCCAGTTATCTGGTGCAGACAAAAGGTGTTTCTGCTGATGTTGCTGCGGGTTGGATATCCATGTATTACCTTGGCATCACCATAGGCAGGTTAATCAATGGGTTTATTACTGCTAAGTGGAGTAATCCTGTGTTGATTCGAAGCGGTCAATTCATCATTGGTATTGGAGCTATCTTATTGCTGATTTCTAATCAAACCTATGTCAACTTACTGGGACTTATTCTGATTGGAATGGGATGTGCACCTATTTATCCTTCTATGTTGCATGAAACGCCAGTCCGTTTTGGCAAAAACAATTCCAGTAAACTGATGGGTGTGCAAATGGCGTTTGCCTACATTGGAACAACGCTGGTGCCACCAGCAATTGGGGTACTATCGGGTGTGGTAGGGATACAGTTCTATCCCATATTCATTTTGGTGTTACTCATTGTGATGTTTGTGAGCAGTGAGAAAATTAATAAAATCGTAGCAAGTAGATAAGTGCCAGGGAAACCGCTGCTTTCAGTGGCCTTTTTTCGGAGGTTTCCCCGGCACCTTATTTTATAGCCCAACGCAATTTAGCAGAACGAGCCCGACCGTTGCTTCTGCATTCTTCTGGTGATGGCAAAATCGGATCGGGTGCTATTTCACGATATACGCCTTCGCGGAAAAAGTGTTGAAAAGATTTTTTGACGAGACGATCTTCTCCTGAATGAAATGTAAGTATAGCAACGCGTCCACCCTCAGCAAGGACAGAAGGAAGTTTTTCCAAAAATTCATATAACACTTCAAATTCATGATTGACATCAATCCGCAATGCTTGAAAGCATCGCTGACAGGACTTTTTGATCTCATCATCCTTATTTTTTGCTGGAGTAAAGCACAGAGCATCTTTGATGATCTGTTGGAGCTGTATTGTTGTTGATATATCGATTCCTTTATTGATATTGGAAACAATGGCGCGAGCGATTGCTGCGGCATAGGGCTCGTCAGCGTTTTCTATCAACATACCTATTATTTCATTTTCCGACATAGTTTTTAAACGAGCTGCGGCAGATTTACCTTTTTCAGGATTCAGACGTAAGTCTAATGGCCCTTCACTTTTAAACGAAAACCCTCTTTCAGGATTGTCTATTTGCATAGAAGAGACACCCAAATCTGCCACTACAAAATTCAATGGTCCTGATTCGAAAGCAATTTGATCTATTTGGGAAAAGTTCATTTGCCTGATCGTTAAAATTTCAGGATCATAGCCTAAGCGCTCTAAACGCTCTTGGGTGTGCGGTAATTCAATAGGATCTACATCAATTGCATACAAATGTCCCCTTGAATTTAAACATCTAAGCATCTCTAAAGTATGGCCACCATAACCTAATGTGGCATCTAATCCAATTTGTCCTGGGGTAATCTGCAAGAATTCTAATATTTCTTTAACTAAAATTGAACGATGCATACCGGCAGGTGTACTGCCCTTTTGAATAACCTTTGCCACAGTATCAGCATATTTTTCCGGCTGCAGCTCCTTATATTTTTCTTTATAAGTTCTGGGGTGAGTGCCTTTATACCGAATACGCCGCTGATGTTTTTGCTCTTGATTATCCATTGCATAACGAAAGGAATTTAGCGTTTATGAATTGGCTCATTCTTTCTCCCACCTTTTTTATTATCCTTTTATAATATTATTATAAATCGTATGATATCAAATACAATTGATAAAAGCAAACAAAAACACCTCACATATCATATTATGCATAAGTAATATAAAAAGGATGATTTTATTGACCTTGAAGGAGTTGTGAGGTGTATGTCGAATTAAATTATATAAATCTTTGAAGATGAATTTCTGTCAGCGAATTCCTATAATTTACAGGGGGAATATATGAAGCAGGATTTCAGCTATTTTATTAAGACCATACCGCAAGACATGTTTTCGAGAACTAAATCGTACATTTGTAAGTATATGGCAATTTTTGAACCTGAAGAATATGTCCTGGGAGAGGTAATATGTGTTGATGATTATCATTTCCTGCTATTCTTTTCCGAATCTCCTGTAACTAAAATAAATAATTGTGCGTATCAGACTAAAAAAGGGAGCTTACTGGTTATACAGCCCTGGGTGGAGATTTATGGCGTACCAAATGAGAGTAGAAAAAAGTATGATAAATATATGCACATAGCTGTAGAAAAGAATTTTTTTCGAAGGATAGCCAAAGAGGCAGCAGGTGGAGAAGAGTTTGAATTTAAACGGATTCATAATGTTTACAGTAAGCAGCTGCTGGATCTGATCGGCAATTTCCAGCGTGAAATGATGGATCATGGGGAAAGCTATTCCCTAATGATAGAGAGTATCTGCATACAGATTGTGTTTCAGTTGATTAGGGATATGAACTCAGATGCTGTAGGAAATATGAGTAAGATAAGCACGGATAACAAGTATATTAACAAGGCCATACAATTTATGCAGGAATACTACAGCGCCAATATAAGCATAAATGATATCTGTAATCTGATTTATCTAAGCCCTTGTCATTTTAAAAGAGTATTTAAGGATTATACTGGACAGACGCCTTATCAGTATTTGATGGGGATACGCATGGAGAAGGCAAAAGAAATACTGAGGGAAAAAGAAAACTCTATGGAGGAAGTTGCAAAGCTATGCGGTTTTGTTAACTCAGGACATTTTTCCACTGTATTTAAACGAAATATGGGAATGTCACCAAAGGAATACAGGAAGCTGAATATTTAAAAAGACTGTTCGACATATACATCGAACAGTCTTTTTATGTCTAATGATAAATAAAATCAGCACTTTTTGAAACTAATATGAGATTTTTAAAAACTTTATTCCAAAGGCTGCATGATAGTATATATATACAAAATTAAAAAAGGAGTAGAGTACGATGATAAAAAGGATTATTACGCTGGCACTATGCCTGATAATGGTCGTTACATGCATGGCATATGCTGAACCAGCTGCTGTAAAAACCATTGAGGCCCCGCAAAATCTAACTGTGGAGGTAAAAAAACAAGCAGACGGATATCCATATTTCCAGTTGAATATGCAGGTGCCTGCTTCTGTGAAGGCATTGAATGAAGCAGCGCCGGAAACTGGAGCCGATTTGTTCTATGAAGTTGAATGCAAAGCCGGAAATGGCGACTGGGAAATGGTTGGCAGTGCTCACTTCACCACAGGGCCTGTTATTGATATGAACCCGGTAGATATGGGAATAGATGCGGATATTGATATAAAGGCAAATGTTTACCAGTTTCGTGTCAGGTTTGGTTATTACACTATCGCGGGCACTGATGAATATGGAAACAGCTTAGCTGCAGAGCCGGTTCACTCTGCTTATTCAAATATTGCTTCCACAGCCATAGCTGCATACCAGAAGGCATATGAGGGTGCCAGTGCATGGGCGGCCACAGAGCTTGACAAGGCGGCAGAGTATGGCTTTATAACCGAGAAGATCAGCGGCAAGATGAATGCGCCAATTACAAGAGAAGAGCTTTGTGAAGTCATAATGAAGCTGTATGAGAAAATCATAGGTGAAGCAAAGTATTCGGATGTCAGTGCGTTTAGCGATACAAAGAACCCTGAAATATATAAAGCATATGAGCTGGGTATAGCAAACGGAGTTGGTAATGGCAGGTTTGCACCTAAGGATTTGACAAACAGGGAGCAGGTTGCATCCATGATGCATCGTGCGGTTAAGGCCATCAACTCCGGTGCTGATTTCAGTACGGCAGGAGCAGAGAAGTTCTCTGATGAGAAGCTGATTTCATCCTGGGCACTGGAACCGGTAAAGTTTATGAGTAAAAACGGTTTTATTAAGGGCAGCAACGGGTATGTCAACCCAAAAGGCACTACTACCAGAGAGCAGGCTGTATTGATAATTCTCAGAACCTACGAAAAATACAGCAAATAACATTACCCATGAGTTACTAAAGTCTGTGGCCTGAGTCACAGACTTTTATTAAAAGTAAGGGAGGCTTTAATCATGTTTAGAAGGAGAACTGTCATTTGCCTTTTTCTTTCACTGCTGATGGCATTTATAATAACAGGACCAGCTCATGCTGCAGCTGCGCCCTTGGCTGCCCCTATAGGAGTTACTGTTAGTGCAGAAGGGACACAATTTATAGTCAAATGGCAAAATCCATCTGATGTTTCTGTGCTTGCCAAGTCAGCCTATGATAATTACAACGGTATGCTGGACTATATAGTTGACTGGAGAGTCAACAACGGTCCATGGCACTATGACGAGGAAGTCCCTGGAGACCAGAGTATTACAAGCTACTATCCTAATATACCCTTTGGGTTTTTTGGGCAGGTTTGTGGTTCCAGTGGCGAAATAGTGAGCCCCCAAGCCAAAATAAGCAAGGTATTTGTGGGCGTTTCCTACAACACACCCATTGTAGAGTGGTTGAAGAAAAATAATATAGAATTTAGAGTCAAATATATATACGGCTATTGGAGCGAGAACTTGGAGGGAGATGTGAATCAGTATTCAGGGTTTTCCAATATAGCTTTTCTCGGTACATTAAGCCCAACGGGAAGTTCGAAGCCTGGACCCATAATCGGAGAATATGGCGTGCTTGCTCCGCCTTCCTTTGTTGAAGCTCCCCAGAGCCTGGAGTCAGAATATATGACCCTTAATCTTCGCTGGAGGGAACCGGAAACTATAAGAACACTTGTTGATCTGGAGTTATTAAGTCCAACTGCTGTTATCGACTGGAAGCTGAATAATGGCGAGTGGCACGATGGCTTAAGAGAAGAAAAAGGTATACACCAGGGTGATTTTCAGAGGTTTGCGTGGCACATGTTTCCCGATAAGAACGGCTATGTAAGCACAACCTTATACCGTGGAGCACTTAAAATACCACCAGGGATGCCGCTTTCCTCATGGCTTGCTGATAAAACTTACTACTTCAGGGTTAGATACGTACTTATGATCCCCGAGGAAAACGCGCTCAAGGAGGTTATTTCTCCCTATTCCAATACGGTAACCTTAGGCCGCGGGACGGTACCCCCGAAGCAACTGAAGCAGGGCAGTCGGACAATAGCCAGCCTGCCGTAAAGCAAGGCAGTAATTTAGAGCTGCCGTCAAAGCCTTACCAGCTTTAAACGGCATCTTTTTTGCACTCTCAAGGCATGTGGAGTGTTGTTCACTAATCGTACGAAAGGATAAATAACGGCTGTAACAATGTGCAAACTTAATTCTTTAAAACTGTGTTAGTTAGCTGCTTGCACTCTTATAATTCTTTAACCCGAGTTTCCAGAAGAATAATGTAAATGCGGTGAAAGCTAAAACTACTGCAACTGAATAAACAAAGCCTAATGGAGAAAGAGTTCTTGAAAAAAACTGTGTAGGGACTGTTGCCATGATACCATAAGGCAAAATCAAATAAAAAAGCAGTTTAAAAGCTCCCTTAAATAAAGTGCCCGGGATTTTCATGCACAATGTTATGACTTCTCCCTCAAGACGTTCGATGGAGGCTGCCTGAATTACAAAGAATGGAATAGTACGGATGATTACCATCATATCATACCAAAGCAAAATCATAATCAGTACCAAAAATATATACCCAATGATAGTCAATGCGGTTATTTGAGAGTTCATTCCCAATGCAGCGTAGACAACCATTCCTATGCTGGCAAACACAAGAGGAATTGAACCTATATCAATGCTTTCAAAGGAAAGATGCAATAATGAATTAACAGGTTTTGTAATGTATAAATCAAGTTCTCCTGATTTTATTTTGTCCGGAATAGAAATAAGTCCGAAAAAAAATGTAGCCATATTAACAGCATTTATTATTGAGAAAGTTCCTATGAAAAGCAACATTTGAGCTCTATCCCAACCGCCAATACTTCCTACCTGTGAGTAGATGGATGTAAACATCAGTATTTGTATTAAAAACAATGAGCCATCGACAAAAAACACGCCAAAGAAAGAGAATCTAAATGCCATGTTTTTTGAAAGCTTCATTTTCAAGAGCATGTAAATGATTTTTATTTGTCTTTTTATGCTCATATTCCCACCCCATCATATATAGATTTCAAGCGTTTATAAGTTGCTGAATTAACAATTCCGAAAACAATATTCCATAACGAAAGGATTACAATTCCCGGAATTATTTCATTCTCATTCCTACCTAAAAGCAACATGGAAGGTAGATATAAAATATAGTAAAAGGGGAAAAACGTCATTACCCTAATAATTTCTGAGGGTAGCAGAGTTAACGGAATAAGAGACCCGCTAACAAATTGAACAATGTTATCCTTTATCATCATAAAAATGCCCGTATCAAGGAATTTGAAAGCAAGTATCCCTATAAAGTAATTGATTTGCATCATAAACAGTAACCCTAGTAGTATTAATGATAGGGCAGAAAGGATTGTATAGCTATTACTGCTTATTGCAAAATCTATACGGAAGATAAAAACCCATATTATTGTTGCAGCCAGATTAAATGAAAGCAGAAAGGCTGATACTCCAACTGTTTGGGCAGTGAAATATCTGAAAATTCCCATGGGCCTTATTATATATTTTGAAAATCCTCCATTTCTTATTTCTTCTGCAATTTGCCAACCAATATTAGAAGACTGATCAAGTTGTGATAAAAATGAACTTACAATGTAATAAGAAAGCATAGAATTGAATGTAAATCCGGAAATCATACTTTGCTTTCCGAAAATTGCTCCCCAAAGTACATATGCAAGTAAAATTTTAGAAATTGTAAAAACCATGCTGGTAATAATGTCAAAACGATAAGCCATTTGTGTTTTGAACATAACTTTTGCTGTCTCAAAGTATTTTTTCATAGGATATCACCACCTTCGTCCGAGTAAATTCGCTCAACAACATTGCCAATGTCTTCTTCTTCGATAGAAATGTCATTGACTTCACAATCATTCATAAGGGTTCCGATAATGTTGCGAACATCCTTCCGGTTAGCCATAAATGATAGCTTGAAAGGGTTTTGCTCAATTATTTGGATATCAAAATCAGGGCAATATGAGGTTGCCTCATCAAAAGAAACTGTTATTGTTTTGTGTGTTTGATACCGGTTAAAAAGCGTATTCAGATCTCCATCATAGATTTTTCTGCCGCTATTTATAACTACACATCTTTCACACAGGCTTTTTATATCATCCATATAATGGCTTGTAAGAAGGATTGTTGTTCCTTTGTTGCGGTTGACCTCTTTTAAAAAGCCTCGTATTTGTTTTTGTGCCACAGCGTCTAGCCCTATGGTAGGTTCGTCAAGAAAAAGTATCTTGGGATTATGAATAAGCGCAGCCACAAGCTCCATTTTCATTCTTTCTCCAAGGGATAAAGTTCTAACCTGTACGTTCAGATAATTCTGAATAGCGAAAAGTTCAACAAAATAATTTAGGTTTTTGCGGTATTCCACTTCTGGTATTTCATAAATTTCTTTAAGCAGCAAAAATGTATCTGCAGCTGATATGTCTTGAAATAGCTGGCTTTTCTGACCCATAACTATTGCAAACTGCTTTTTATAGGTATTTTTAAGTTCACCTGGTATGTATCCCAGCACTGAGATCTCCCCTGAAGTAGGAGAAATAATACCAGTCAGCATTTTCATCAAAGTAGTTTTTCCTGCTCCATTTGGCCCGATTAGTCCAATAAATTCACCTTCGTCAATATCAAGGTCGAAATCATAAACTGCAAATTTTGAAATTTTCTTTCTCTTAAACAAGCTTTTAATACTACCTCGCAAGCCTTCTTCTTTTTCAAAACGGGTATACATTTTATTGAGATTTTTTGTATATATTATGCTCATTATGGTTAACCTCTCTCTCCATTATTTGTTTCAATTATTAAGTTGGGGTCGTGTTTTCGTTCCATATCATGTCTCTTCTTACGGTTTTCGACTGTATCAAATATAATTGAGAAGTCGTAGTTTTCAGGATACAGCTCACTTGCAGGCACATGAAGCTTCAGACGTTTATGGTTCAGCATAAGCTTTTTGCCTTTGATCTGCACACCTATATCGCCTTTTTCGTTCGCTTTTTGATACACAATTCCTATCATTTTTTGAGGGTAAACAATTACACTGTCGCCAATGTTAAATTTCATGCTTCTGGGAGTGTCCTGAGAATTTTTAACTTCCTGTTTTTGAATTCGTTTTCCCGAGAATTTATTCTCATCTATTTTTAATTGCTTGTTTTCTTGCATTTGTAAGTTGCTGGTGGGCAGATAATCAGTAGGTCTCTTTATTTTCGCTGTATGGTCATCTCCATATGCAGCAATGCTTGCCCGTTCAATTATTTTTGGCGGAAGGCCCAACCGCCTTGCGATATATAATGCACAGCTTTCGCCTGCTTCTCCGATTTCTAATTGATATAAAGGCAGCAAGCTTTGGAGGTCAAACGACATCCTTGCGTTTACAAGACCGGGTGTAGTTTTTGCAAAATCTTTTATTTCAGGATAATGTGTAGTGGCAATAAAAAGGCAGTTTTTTTGTACTAACTCTTCAATTATTGCAATAGCCAAACCCATCCCTTCGGCAGGATCAGTTCCGGAACCCAATTCATCAAGTAACACTAACGACTGATCATCGGCAACATTCAAAATCTGAATAATATTTGTCATATGGGAAGAAAACGTGGAAAGGTTCTCTGTTATGCTTTGCCCATCACCAATATCCACTAATACATAATTATTCATTGTAAAACATCCTCCGGCAGCAGGAACATGAAGGCCGCTTTGTGCCATGAGTGAAAGCAGCCCTATGGTTTTTAAGGCAACAGTTTTTCCACCGGTATTTGGTCCGGTAATAATGACACCTTTGCAATTGCCGCCTATGCGGAAATCAAGAGGCACAATATTTTCAGCCTTCAAAAGCGGATGACGGCCCTTTATGATTTCAATTTTTCTTTCGGCAGAGACAGGTATGGGAATAGCTTTCATGTCAATACTGAGTTTTGCCTTGGCAAAAATAAAATCAAGGCATTCCATTGCTTCAATACTGATATGAATGAATTGCAGATGCTCTTCCACAAGTGCTGTTAAAACATACAGAATGCGGCGTACTTCATTTTCCTCCTCAATTTGCAATAAGTTTAATTCCTCCTGGAATTTCCTTGCTGCTGCCGGTTCTATAAAATATGTGCTTCCGCTTTGTGATATATCAATAACAGTACCGCTGATCTGGTTTTTGTATTCTCTTTTTACCGGTAGGGTATAATGTCCGTTACGAAGAGATACAAAGCCCTCGGAAAACCAGTTCTTATTATTTCTCAAAAGAGAATCAAGTTTGGATTTTACCTGAATTCCGGCATCTGCTATTTTCCGCCTGATATCAGCAAGAGCAGGAGAAG
>CAZUGK010000024.1:12077-12788 GCA_964619815.1 uncultured Clostridiaceae bacterium
CTTTATCGTCAAGCTGGCTTCCCCGTATGATCCGGTTGATTTCATCTTCCACGTCTGATAAGTCGTATATGGAATTACCATAGGATGCAACGGATGTTGATGAGCCTTCGGCTTTCTTTAAGTATCCTTTTAAACGCCTGCAGGCTGTGAGAAATTGAGCAATATTCCCAAGCTGTTCGGGCATTAAAAGTGTTCCTTTTTCGAGCAAAATCAAAGATTTTTCCAACTCATTCATCCCTGAAAGTGGTGGAGTTCCGTAGTTTTCAATAATCAATTTTGCTTCGGTTGTTTCATTCAAGTGCCTGGACACTTCACTTTCAGAAAGGAAAGGCTCCAGTCTTTTTATTCTACTCTTAGCTTTTTCGGATAAAGCACATTCCTCAAGGATATTGAGAACCTTATTAAATTCTAATGTCTCATACATTTTATTGTTCATTGTTTTAACTCCTTGTAAATAAAATTAACCCGCAAAAGACATACCTTACCTGTATAAAGGCAGAATGCTCCTGCGGGTATAAGCGGAATTAAACAATTGTATTTATCAGAAAAATAAAAACAGCCCGACAAACACACCTTGTCGAGCCATACATTTACAATTCCGGTATTAAAAAATACAATACGAAAATGGTTATTGAAGCAGTCTGTAAGGTAATGCCTTTTTAAGGACACAACAAATAAACAGGAAACACCTGCATTATTATGCCCTTTCAA
>CAZUGK010000024.1:12798-41578 GCA_964619815.1 uncultured Clostridiaceae bacterium
ACTCTATTTAGTTGAAAATCACCTTTACAGAACTTACCGACATCAAAACCATCCTTTCATTTGCTAATATATGTATAAAATATCATATGCGTTTCATTAAGTCAATCATTAATTTCTATCAATTATAATAAAGTTAATCCTAAATATATTGAATTAAAGAACTCAACTCAAGAATACTTCTGCCATTTTCTATACTGCGACCTGAGACCCAAAGGTTATTATTTATTATAGTTTCATGGATAGTTTCTGAACAGGTCTTTAAGTATATTTCGGAAATCATTGATGTTCTGAGGTTTATAGGTGATCACAACTTCCCGGATAAGGGTCTTTCATTCTTAGATACATGTTTTTTCTTGCTATAATTAAATACCTCCAGATTGATATTTTTATATTATATCAACCTAGAGGTATTCTTAATTTACTTCACACAAAAGTTTTTACAGCCGTATTTTTTAATTCGACTTAACTATTTCCCTAGCGCATTTTTTGCTGCATTTTCACCGGCAATCTTTCCGTATACTGTTATATCCAAAACTGCGTTTCCACCAAGTCTGTTTCCACCGTGGACCCCGCCTGTAACCTCTCCTGCAGCATAGAAATTTTTAATTGCCTTATCTCCGGCACCAATAACCTCAGCATTGGTATTAATCTTTACACCGCCCATTGTATGATGAATACCTGGTGTAATTTCTATAGCATAGTATTTTGGCGTATCAATGGTGAGGGCCAGATTAGTTCTGCCAAATTCTTCATCTTTCTTAGCTTCAACGGCATTGTTGTATTTTTCTATAGTAGCCTTGAGGTTTTCAGGGTTAACCTTCATTTTAGCTGCAAGCTCTTCTATAGTATTTCCTTCTACCGCGTATCCGGATTTAATGTATCCAGCAACCATTTTTACCTTATTAGGAACTTTTTGATCAAAAAGGATAAATGCTGTCTTTTCAGGAAGTGACAGTACTCCTTTTGATACTACGTCTCTTGTAAGCAGCTCGTTAATAAAACGCTTTCCTTCGTGATTAACAAGTATAGCACCATCACCACGAACAGTTTCTGAAATCAGGTATCCATTACCGGGAATAGTAGTAGGATGTATCTGAATTTCCTTCATATCCACCAGCTGAGCTCCAAGTTTTTCAGCCATCACTATTCCATCACCGGTAGCTCCTGGATGATTTGTTGTCTGGAAGTCTTTCAAATCAGGATTATATTTGGTTACCATATCAAGGTTGGCTCCGAATCCACCTGATGCGAGTATGACTGATTTTGCATATATTGAATATTCTTTTCCGTCTTTATTGACAACCTTTACTCCTGAAACATTTCCGTCTTTTTCGGTTAATATTTCAGTAACCTTTGTTTCCATTCTAAATTCGATATTCTTGCTGTCAGCTGCTTTTTTCATTATTGGAACAAGGTAGGATCCTACTGCAACACCATCTTTTGCTTTATGCATTCTGTTTACAGAGGCTCCGCCTGAGGCGCCAACTCCGCCTGTAAATTCAGCACCCAGGCTTTCAAGCCACTTAACAGCCTCAGCTGATTTTTCTGTCAGAACCTTTACTAAATCAGGATTGTTTTTATTGTAGCCGCCCTTCATAGTGTCTTGATAGAAGAGTTCAGGGCTGTCAACTATACCGGCTGCTTTCTGCTGTGGTGTTCCTGCAGCATTGATTCCGCCGGATGCGCGCAATGTATTTCCGCCAACCATGCTCATCTTTTCAACTACGATTACATTTGCCCCATTTGCTTTGGCTGAAATTGCCGCAGCCATACCTGCACCGCCTGCACCGATTACAACTACGTCTGTATCTACTGTAGCTGCACTCACTGTATCGGCTGTTTCTGTTTGTACAACTTTTTTATTCAAGGCACTAATATTCGCACCGGCTAATGTAAGGGCTTTTGTTGCCGCTTCAATAACTCCGTTGCTTGAATAAGTTGCGCCTGAGACAGTGTCTATGCCAAGGCTCTGATATTTGATGATATTATCAGCTACTTTTTTAGCAGCTATATCACCTAATCCAGGAGTTTCTTCCATCTTTGTAAAATTGATTTCCAGAATCCTGCTTTCATCGACTTTTACTGTCAATCCAAGTGTTCCGTGAATTCCCTTGCCTTCACCTGCATAGGTTCCGGCTTTGAACTTAGCAGATGTTGAAGTGCCTTCAAGATTTATAACCTGACCGGGGAAAATTAGATGCGGGTTTTTCAAATTGTTGCTTTCTGCTAGCTCCTGCCAGGTTGTATTGTATTTTTCTGCAATTTTCCACAATACATCTCCCGGCTTCACAGTGTAAGAACTATCTGCAAAAGCTATAGAAACACTTGATAATACAAGTATAACAGCCAACAGAATACTTACGACCCTTTTTTTCATAATATGACCTCCCTTTGTTAACTATGTTAGTAAAATAACACAATTGACAATGAAATGTCAAACTAGAAATTGTATCTTTATGCAATTATTTGTAATACTTTCTTATAATTATTAATTAGCCCTGTGTACAAAAATATACTGCAGGTACCCCTGCCATTTACTCTATTATCAACCATTAATTTGCGAATATAAAACCGACGCAGGGTAACCTCCGAGAAAAGATCGATAAAAAATGAGCCGTAATACCGCTTCTTACTTATATTCATCTACCTTACCTAAAAAGAAACTCCTTTCTGGCTTTGGCCGGAAAGGAGTTTCTTTTTACTTATCTACTTATCTATTACTTTTTAGGTATAAAATCAGGTACTGTTCCTTTTACTGCAACATGGCCTGCAATGGTGCCATGTACTGCTGCATCAGGAATAGCATTTGAACCAAGTCGGTTGGTTCCATGGACTCCGCCTGTAACTTCCCCAGCTGCGTACAAGCCTGGGATAACCTTGCCCCAAATATCCTGAACTTCAGTTTTTTCAGTAATTGCCAATCCGCCCATTGTATGGTGAACTGAAGGCCATTGAGGTATTGCATAATATGGGCCTTTTTCAATTGTCAGCATTACACCTTTGTCGATCTTTTTATTAAAGTCTGGATCCTTACCGGCTTTTACATAACCATTATGTATATTGATTGTGTTTTTAAGTGTTTCTGCTGACATATTGACCTTATTGTTCTTATACTGGTGAGCATTGATCATTTTTACCAATTCTTCAAGGGTATCCGCCTTAAAGATTCTCTCATCCTCTATTCCTTTAGCTAACTGAGCATCTGAAATGAATCCGCCTTTTTCAACAATTTCCTGACCAAATATAGAGAAGGTTGGGAATCCGCCGCTTTGTTGAGCAGCTCTTGAACAAACATCTCGGCGTTCCCCTTCATTAACATAACGTTTTCCGTTCACATCAACATAAATTATGCCTGAGCTTGGCCCGCTAAATGGAATAACAGCTACGGCATCAAGTACGCCATTGTCAGGATTTGCAAAAGGATAAAGCTGTATATAGGACATCTGTATAGTATTTGCTCCGACTTCTTGAGCCATGACAAGACCTTCACCGGTTGCCCCTACATGATTGGTTGTTGGCAGGTCGGCTGTAAGTGCAGGAACATGCTTCGAGCGCATTTCAACGTTGCCGCTGAATCCTCCGGTTGCAAGGATAACACCCTTATTCGCTTTCACATTCTTATATCCTTCATTGGTTTTAACCTTAATTCCTATTACTCTTTGATCTCCTGTGGTCTCACGGTAAATTTGAACCATTTTAGTATTAAGCATAACAGTAGCAGATGTTTTACTCAGAATTTTCTTTTGAATTGCAACAATGTCTGCCCCTACTCCATTAATGGTGGTGTATGTACGATATCCATAATGTCCGCCTGGGCGGGTAATGGATTCTCTGACCTGCAAACCATTATCCAGCATCAGGTTAAGGAAATATGGAGATCCATAAACCAAGTTCTTTACCAGCTTAATATCGCCCATATAGTCTCCACCCTTAAGAGTGTCCTCAATATGTTTTTCAGCTGTATCCGGCTGCAGGTTCAACTTCTTATAAAGTCCAGCTGCAATTTTACTGGTGTAAGACGCATATACTCCACCGTTAATTTGAGAATTGCCTCCTAACACAGGCATTTTATCAATAAGAAGGGTATTTGCACCTTGTGTTGCCGACTCATAGGACGCAGCCAATCCTGCAAAACCGCCGCCTACTACTACCACATCGTATGTCATATCCCAAGAAGTCGGCAGGTCTTTTGTACCTAATGGTGGGCGGCTTTCATCATTTAAATTGGATTTGTTCTTTGCATCAGCAATTTTAAACTCACTGACTACGCCACCAGCTTGCTCAATGGCTTTAGTTACCGCAGTAATAATACCGGTGCTGGTTAGTGTTGCTCCGGCAACAGTATCAATTCCTACACTTTGTTTTTCAACTATATTCTTTGGAATATCTCTTAATGCTGCATCAGATAAGCCCGGTGTTTCTTGATGAGAAACCACCTCAACAGCTTTTATGGCTGTTTCACTAAGAGTTACTTTCACTTTCATCGGTTCTTTTCCTCTGACATCAATAGTATATACTCCGGCTTTCATTGGAGTTATCTTACTATTCGCTGCCGTTGGTGCGGCTTGGTTTGCCCATACTACTAAAGATATTATTGTGACTAACACAAGTAATAGCGCAATTAATTTTGTCGTTTTTTTCATCTTATTCCCTCCCTGATTTTTGTTAAACACATAATATTAAATGGCTTAATTTTGGACGGGATAACAGCTTAATCAGGTATGAACAGATGAAGAAAGAAGAAACTTATATGTATAGTACGACGACTTATTCATTTCATTCCCTCCTTTTTTATGTGTTAAAAATTTATCATTTGTTGACTTCATATTATACCCGGGTACAGCCTTTGTCAAGGAATAAATATCCAAATCAGCAATAAATTATACAGGGTTAAGTGAAGGTGAAGGCTCCGAAAAAAGACCACTAAAAGCAGTGATTTATGTTGCGAAGCTCCTCAAATTGTGAAGAGGTGTGAGTTTTCACACCTCTATCGTAATGCATAAAAAAGTACACCTCGAAATATCTGATATGTTTATCATTTGAGGTGTACTTTTGAGTGCATATATTTAATTATATGATTCTCCCGATAAAGTTTTCGCATCTCCTTAACCGTAGGAAAGCTTACCTTTTTACATGCCCGACAAAACCTCCAGGACTTCATTAATATCCGGCAGCTGCTTTATAGGATATACTTTGACCCATTTTACTATGCCGTTTTCATCAATAATGATATTTGCACGCTCCGATATCCCGGCTTTTTCTATAAAAATACCATAATAAAAGAATTGAGGGCAGATTAGGTTTTAGCCGTATCCAAACTATTTTGACCGGTGATTGGTCCGTACAAAATGGCAAAGTACTTGGTAACGGACAAATAATGTTTGGAAATATTATACTATATTGTCATATTGCATCGGTTTAAGGTATAATATAGCAAAAGCATGTTGAAAGAAGGTTGACAGCATGATTAAAAGGAATTTTAAGATATATCAGCTGTCCTGCATGCTACTTTTTATAGTAGCATTGATTCTTTCTGCAGCAACGAATATAACCTATGCGGATAACGAAACCAAAAACATTCTTATCCTTAATTCATATCATCAAGGCCTGTCATGGACTGACGAGGAGACTGAAGGCATATTGAGCCGCCTGAAGGAATCGTATATAAACTGCGATGCTTCCGTGGAATATATGGATTGGAAGAGGTACCCGACAGAAGAAAACCTGAAACATATGTACAATCAGCTCAAATATAAGTATTCCAAGCAAAATATCGATATAATTATAACTACTGACGATGCTGCACTTGAATTTGCTTTAAAGAACAGGCCGGAATTGTTTTCCGATGCCCCGGTGGTTTTCTGCGGAGTGAATGAAGAGGGTGTTAACAAGCTGACACAGGGATATTCAAAGGTCACAGGTGTAACAGAGATAATTGATCCTGTTAATACAGTAAGAGCTGCACTGTCAATAAAACCGGAACTGAAAGAAATATATGTTATTTTCGATAACTCCGAAAGCGGTTTATCTACCGGTTCTATGACAATACCGGCAATAAAAAGTCTGAAACCCAGTATCAAAATAAATGCTCTGAATGAAATGAGCATTGACGAAATATTGCTTGAAGTCGGAAAAGCTCCTGATGACAGTGCCATACTAATTACCACCTATTATACCGACCCCTATGGCACAGTAACAGGCTTTGAAGCTCTAGCCCGTAAAATAAGTGAAAACAGCAAAGTTCCGGTATTCCACCTTTATTCCTTCGGAATAGAAAATGGGGCAATCGGGGGAAGCGTGTTATGCGGAGAAAACGAGGGGAAAAGAGCGGGTAATCTGGCGGTCAGAATACTCAAAGGAGAGCAGATTTCCAGGATTCCTGTCGAGACCTCGCAGAATATAAGTTACATATTTGACTATGAACAGCTTGTGAGATTCAATATATCACTGGACAAAATTCCTGAGGGCAGTAAAATCATCAATAAGCCTTACTCATTTTTTGAAGAGCATAAAAGCATTGTAATAACAACAATAATTATATTTTTGCTTCTGGTTGCATTCATTATCATACTTGTGTTTTACCTCAGAAAAATCAGCATTATGAAGGGCAAGCTGCAGAAAAACCATGAAGAGCTTACAGCTTCGGACAATAAGCTGAGGCAGCAGTTTGAGGAGCTCGAAAGAGTACAGAAAAGCCTGGTCACCAGTGAAAAAAGATATTTTCTGTTATTTGAAAAGATGATGAACGGATATTTTGTATTTGAGCCGGTTATGAATCAAAACGGAAAGATGGTTGATATACGCTTCCTTAAGGTAAACCCGGGGTTTGGGATACAGACAGGCCTTAATACGGACGAAATAATCGGAAAAACATGGACGGAGGTTTACAATTTTCCTAATAATAATTTGAGTACATATCATAGGATTTTACGTACCGGCAATCCTGAGCTTTTTGAAACCTACTATCCGCAAGAAAATAAATATTATCTTATTAATGCCTTTATGATATCGGACAATGAAGTGGGATCAATATTTGAAAATATTACGCAATACAAACAGGCAATTAAAGAAATAACTATGCTCAATGAAGAATTGGAGCAGCGTGTTGAAGAGAGAACCGATGAACTGCAGAACGTCGTAAATGAGCTTGAAGCCTTCACATATACAGTATCTCACGATCTGAAATCACCACTTCGGGCGGTAGATGGCTATAGCAGGCTAATACTTGAGGATTTCGGACCGGAACTTGGAGAAGAAGCTTATGAAATGCTGCAAAATATCAGGAAAATTTGCAGTGAAATGATAGAAATGATAAGCAAGCTGCTTCAGTATTCTACTACATCAAAAGCAGTTATGGGCAAAGAGCTTATTAATACAGAGGCATTATTCAAATCTATATTTGATGAGCTTGTATCGGCTTATCCCGGAAGGGATATAAAGCTTTCGGTGGAAACAGGGCTGCCTGAAATCTATGCTGATAAAGTGTTGATAAGGCAGGCTATATATAATATATTGTCCAATGCGGTAAAATTCACCAAGTACAAGGAACAAGCCCTTATAGCTGTTGGCTGTACTATTACAGGGGAGGAATATATTTTCTATGTCAAAGATAATGGAGTCGGCTTTGACATGGAATATTCCAGAAAGCTTTTCGGTATATTTCAGAGGCTGCATACAAGTGATGAGTTTGAGGGAAGCGGGATAGGCCTTGTGACGGTAAAGAAAATTATACAAAAGCATGGAGGCCGGGTGTGGATAGAAGGAAAGACAGAGGTAGGGGCAACAGTGTATTTTACATTGCCCATTGAATGGTAATGCAATGAATGGTGTAAAGGAGTGTCCTATGTGCTGCAGATAATGCTTGTAGATGATATGGATATAGTGAGAAGAGAGCTGAAAAGGCTAAGAATATGGGGTGAAACAACGGGCTTTGTTATTTCCCACGAAGCAAGCAATGGTCAGGAAGCGCTGGAAAAGCTGAAAAGCAGTCCGGTTGACCTGGTTATAACCGATATTAGAATGCCTAAAGTAGATGGAATAGAGCTGCTTAAAGAAATAACAGAGAAAAGGCTATGCCCTTGTGTTGTCCTGCTCAGCGATTACAGTGAATTCAAATATGCCAGGCAAGGGTTGGTCCTGGGTGCCTTTGACTATATGGTGAAGCCTGTGGTTGAAGAGGAACTGGAAGAGCTGCTTCAAAGGGCAAAGGAGTATATACTTGGAATGAAGCTTGAACAGCAAAGAATCATGCAGCTGGAGCAAAGGCTCGAAGAGAAGGTGGGTGTTTTTTTCCCTCAGTCAGAAGTAAATCAACTGATTGATGCCATTAAAACCGGTGATGCAAGAGTCGTTGAGCATGCCGGCCATATATTTGAAATAGTCTGCACAAATCTGGATTATGATTCAATAAAGATAGAGAGTCTATTGAATAACATAATGCATGAAATTGCAAGCGGCATATCGGAGAGCTGCAAGTGGCTCAAAAAATTTATAGATATCAATGAATTGGAGACAATTGATTTTTCAAAAACCAAAGAGCTGTGCTCAATAAAGATTGAATTCGTTTCGGCAGTTAAAAAAATTCTATGCTTGATGCAGCGGCTGAAATACAGCACCAAGGAAAACGGGATTGTAAATCAGGTGAGCAAATTTGTATTGGAAAATATCGATGAGGATATATCCCTAAAGACTATCTCCGAATCACTTTTTATGAATAAATCCTATGTGAGCGAGGCATTTAAGCAAAAGACCGGCATGTCCTTCATAGAATATCTGACTATTGTCAAAATGGAGAGGGCAAAAAAGCTGATTGGCGATGGAAGGCTCAAAGCCTATGAGGTGGCAGAGCTTCTGGGCTTCAAGGATATTGAATATTTCAGCAGGCTTTTCAAAAAGAGTACAGGTCTTACACCCACTCAATATCGTCAGAGCATAATTGCAAAGAAGTAAAAAAACCCAAAAAAATTCCGGGTATAAACCCGGTATATTTCATTCTTACCAAAAGGATAATTTTGTATTATTACAATATAGTACAAAATTATCCTTTTTTATCTATATTTATTCTAATTATGCAGGAGATAAGTATGAAACAAATAAATGTATTAATAGTAGAAGACTCATTCTATTCAGCAGATTTAAATGTAAGAGAACTGAGAAAAGCCGGATTTGTCGTACAGCACAAGGTTGTTGCAAGCAAAAGGGCTATGCAGGAAGCTTTGAAGGATAGAAAGTGGGATATTATCCTAAGTGACAACAATATGCCGGGCTTCGATGCGCTTCAGGCTATTGAAGTCAGAAACCAGTCAGGAGGACTTATACCTTTTGCTATTGTTTCAGAGGATATATCCGACAAGGATATCAGGAAGGCGATGGAAAAAGGCTGCTGTGCTTATATTGCCAAAGAGAACTTGGACAAGCTGGGCCAGCAGGTTAAAAGAATTCTAGGCATTGAATGCGGATAAAAGCAGGATAGGAATAGTGTTCCGGTTATTTTAAGAAGGAGGTACCTAATGGTCGTAAAGGAAAAAGTAAAAAAAAGCGACAGTATTGAAAAAAAGGCTAATAAAAAGCAGATTACGGATTTAACAGAAGAAGGCAAGCTGAATCCTGAACAGATATCGTTAAGAATATCGATCACTTATATGCTTTTAGGAGCTTTGTGGATACTTTTATCAGATAAAATCCTGGGTTTGCTTGTGGTTGACAAGGAAGCCGTAACCCGGATAAGTATGATTAAAGGCTGGATTTACGTCTTGATTTCGGGCTTGCTGATTTTCACTCTTGTCCGTTCTTCCCTCCAGAGGTTGAAGACTGCTGAGGGCAAGCTTTATAACAGTTATCAGAGTTTGAGTGAAGTAAATATGGAACTGGCAGCAGCTTATAACCAGGTAGCTGAAGCTCAGAATGAATTGACACTTCAGTATGACAAGCTGATGGAAAAACAGCGTAGGCTTGAAAAAAGCGATCGGGAACTGGAATATATGGCATACTATGACCAGATTACGGGAGTGAAGAACAAAATTTCGCTGATAAAGCGCATTAGTGAACTTATTACTTCAAAAAACTGCAGGAAAATTGCACTTATGATTGTAGATATTGATAATTTCAAGTTCATAAACGATACAATGGGGCACAGCTTCGGCGATCAACTATTGATAAAGGTCGGCTCTCGCCTTGAAAACCTCGCAGAAGCCGGTACTAACATATATAGATTTGGCGGTGATGGGTTTGTGCTGGTGCTGGAGGATTATGAGGAGGCATCCTTGGCTGAAAAGCTGGCAGTAAGACTTTTGAAAGGCTTTAGAGTCCCTTTTGACATTAACGGAAGCAGCCTGTTCATAACAATCAGCATTGGAATTTCAATTTATCCGGAGCATGGGGACTGCATGGATGAACTTCTGAAAAATGCAGACATAGCGCTATATAAGGCAAAGGAAACAGGAAAGAACAGGATAGTATTCTATAACAGACCCATGCATGATGCAGTTTCAGAAAGGGTGTCCATAGAGAAGCATTTGAGAACAGCCTTGATTAATAATGAATTTGAACTGTACTACCAGCCCCAGGTGGATATAGGCGATTATAGGGTGTCAGGGCTGGAAGCCCTGATAAGGTGGAAAAGCCCTGAACTTGGGTTTGTATCACCTCTTAGGTTTATCAGCATAGCAGAGGACTCTCATATGATTATCCCTATAGGGGAATGGGTGCTTAAGAATGCCTGCCTGTATATAAAAAGACTGCATCAGCAGGGTTATGGCGGCTTATCCATATCGGTCAACATATCTATGCTTCAGCTGCTTCAGGATGATTTTGCCGACAAAGTAATGGAAATCCTTGATTATGTTAAGCTGGACCCTGAGTACCTTGAACTTGAGATTACAGAGTCTATATTGATGGAATCCTATGAGGTTATAGCAGAGAAGCTTAAGCTATTGAAGAGCAAAGGAATAAAGATCGCATTAGATGACTTTGGCAAGGGATATTCTTCCCTGAACTATTTAAAGCAGCTTCCCATATCTACTCTAAAAATAGATAAATCCTTTATTGACACAATAGGATCTGCGGGTAAGCATAAATCCCTCACGAACCTAATGGTGAGGATAGGAAAGACCATGGGCTTGAGCGTTGTGGCTGAAGGTGTGGAAACACAGGAACAGTTGGATTATCTGGTTAAACATAAATGCGATAAATATCAGGGGTATTTATTCAGCAAACCGTTGACGGCAGATAAGGTCATTGAAATTTTATCGGCACTGTCTGCATGATTAAAGCATCTACAATATCTTTTGACAGTCAAAATTAATTTAAGGAGACGAACATATGAAAATTAGAGCAAAATTATCGGTTTTTATGATTTTAGTAATGATTTTTTCTATATTACTAATGGGTTCTTTTACATTGCTGAAATCTACAGACATGTTGTCAATGCTTACCGAGTCTGCAATGCTTGAGCTGATTAATACCGAGAACAATCTTATAAGCTCGATGATAGAGAAGGAAGCAAGGAACATTGCAATAATAGCAGAGCAGAAAGAAGTGCAGGAGTTGCTGCAAAAAAAACAGTCGGGGGATACTGCCGGCTTTCAGGAGCTTCAGTCGCAGGTGAACTATAATCTGCAGCATCAGGTTGAAGAAGCAGGAAATCTGGAGCATATTTTCGTAATTGGTGCAGATGGAATAAACGTTGCTGACAGTGATGAAAAATTGATAAATCAAGATTTCAGTGACAGGGAATATACCAAGAAGGCATTGGCCACTGGAAATCCTGTAATCAGCGAGACTTTAAAGTCAAAATCAACAGGCGCATATGTAATAGCCTTTGTTCATCCGGTTAAGGTAAATGGCCGATTAATAGGTTTTGCAGCCTCGGCCGTACATGCAGACAGTATAATGAAATACCTGACAGATGAGAAAATTTTAGATACAAAATCAAGCTATGCCTACATGGTGGATGAAAAGGGAATTATGTTATATCATCCGACGAAGGATAAAATCGGAAAGCCTGTTGAAAACACGCAGATAAAGGAAGTCGTTGCCAGGGTACAAAACGGTGAAAAGGTAGAAGCTGCTACTGTAGAATATGATTTTCAGGGAAAGCCTAAAAAAGCTGCCTACAGTATTATTCCCGAAACAAATTGGACTTTGGTCTTGACGGGGGATATTACCGAAGTAATGCAGCCTGTCAGGAGCATGACATCCTATATCATAATCATAGGAATTATAAGTGTTATTATCGCTTTGGCGATGAGCCTGGTAATTGCACGGATGATAGCCCTGCCAATAATAAAGCTTACCGAGCTTATAAACAAGACAGCTGAGCTGGATTTGAAGTTAGATGAGAAATATATTTACCTGGAAAAGAATAAAGATGAGACAGGCTCTATTGCAAAAGCGATGTTCCAGACCCGGAAAGTGCTGAGGGAAATGGCAGGAAAGCTGATATCCGTATCAAACACTGTACTGGTTAACGCAGAAAAGCTTGAAGCCCTTTCAACAAAAGCACAGGAAAATGCCTACGAAAACTCTGCAACCACCCAGCAGTTGTCTGCCGGAATGGAAGAAACTGCGGCATCCTCGGAGGAAATAACTGCAACTGTCGAGGAGGTTGATTCCAATGTAATCATAATAGCTGAAAAGAGCAGGGAAGGTTTGGATATATCCAATCAGATCAATGAAAGAGCTGTAACTCTTAAGAAAGAGGCTATGGAATCCACTGACAATGCAAAATCAATTTACAATGAAGTAAGGGTGAAAATGGAGAAGGCTATTGAGGAAACCGGCACCATATCGCAGATTGGGCTCCTTGCCGAAACCATACTGGCTATTACAAACCAGACAAACCTACTGGCTTTAAATGCTGCAATTGAAGCTGCCAGAGCAGGGGAGGCAGGAAGAGGCTTCGCAGTTGTTGCGGAAGAGATAAGAAAGCTTGCTGACGAATCCTCCAAAACAGCCTCAGGAATACAGGGTATTGTGAAAAACATATATTCCTCTGTAGGGCAAATGAAGGAAAATTCAGAGTCATTACTCTCGTTTATTGATAAAAATGTATTAGCCGATTATGAAAAGCTGGTTAAGGTAAGTGAGCAGTACAGTGATGATGCAGCTGTTGTAAACGGCCTCATGTCGGAGTTTGAAACAGCAGCGGAACAGCTTAGTGTTTCGATCTCGAACATTACTACTGCAATTAGTGAGGTAGCAGCGACTGTAAATGAAGGAGCAAAAGGAGTCCAGGATATAGCAGAGAAGACGGCAGATATTGTGGACATGACTCAGGCAGAAGTTAAAATGGCTGATGAAAATACCCATGGGGCAAAAGAACTGCAGGGACTGGTTGAGAAGTTTAAAATATAAAGGAAATTGATATGATTATTAAAGAAATTGAGAAACTAAGGGAACTTTTAAATAACATGATTGCTTCAGAAAGCTTTACATATAGCGAAATATTAGAGGTAAGCCAGAAGCTGGATAGTTTGATAGTCGAGTATTACAGGACCGCTTGAGGAATATTGTGCCAGGCTCATAGAAATATGATTCCTGGCACATAGTATTATTGACAGTGTTTGTATAAATTAATATAATTACCGTAAGTTTAAATATATGTTGCGAAAAAGCCTTATTATTTACAAAAGCAGTAGAAGCATCTTCTTTTGTATTATCAGATTTGTATTTTTCGCAACATATGAATCAAGGAAAATGTTTTGCACATTCTGAATGAAAAATATAAAATGTATAGTGCAAAACATTTAGCTGGGTAGTCAGAAACTGTCCCGGTATAAGGGAAAAGGACGGAGTGAATTAAATGAAAAAAAGACCGGTTGTATTAATTGTAATGGATGGAATAGGAGTCAACGAGGAGGAATACGGCAATGCGATAAAGGCTGCAAGTACGCCTACTCTTGATACTCTCATGAGCCGCAGCCCGTATACGGTAATAAAGGCACATGGTACTGCCGTAGGCTTGCCTTCTGACGATGATATGGGCAACTCCGAGGTAGGGCATAATGCTTTGGGCTGCGGGCAGGTTTACAGCCAGGGTGCCAAGCTGGTGAATGAATCAATAGAAAACGGGAAAATGTACAGCTCTGAGACATGGAAGAAGGTAGTCGGCAATTGTGTTGAAAACGGCTCTGTTTTACATTTTATAGGCCTTCTGTCAGATGGAAATGTACACTCAAATATAGCCCATCTCAAATCAATGATTATCAGGGCAAAGGAAGATAACGTCAAAAAGGTCAGGGTTCATATCCTGCTTGACGGCAGGGATGTATTGGCAACATCAGCTCTGGATTATGTTGACCAGCTTGAACAGCTTTTGACGAAGCTTTCTGATGGCAGCTTTGACGGAAAAATAGCCAGCGGCGGAGGCAGGATGAAGATTACCATGGACAGGTATGAAGCAAACTGGGATATGGTGCGCCTTGGCTGGGATACCCATGTTCTGGGCAAAGGCAGGCAGTTCGGCAATGCCAGTGAGGCGATATCCACATATAGAGAGAAGCAGCCGGGAATAATAGACCAGGATTTGCCGCCTTTTGTCATTGCAGAAAACGGCTCTCCGGTAGGAACCATTAATGATGGAGACAGTGTTGTGCTTTTCAATTTCAGAGGGGACAGGGCGATTGAAATAAGCATGGCTTTTGATTATGAAGATTTTCACAAGTTTGACAGGGGTCCGCGCCCAAAGGTTGTGTTCTGTGGTATGCTTCAGTATGACGGTGATTTGAAGCTGCCTGAGAACTTCCTGGTCACACCTCCGGATATCAGGAATACATTATCCGAACATTTGGTTAAGCATGGCATCAGACAGTATGCGGTCTCTGAGACACAGAAATACGGCCATGTGACATATTTCTGGAATGGCAACAGGAGCGAGAAGTTTGATGAAGAGCTTGAGACTTTTGAGGAGGTGCCTTCTGACAGGGTGTCCTTTGACGAGCGTCCATGGATGAAAGCTGCAGAGGTGACTGATAAGCTTATTGACGCAATGAAATCCGGCAAATATGACTTCATAAGGGGCAATTACCCTAATGGGGACATGGTTGGACATACAGGCAGCTTTAATGCTACCAAAATATCGGTAGAAGCTGTTGACCTCTGCCTGACAAGGGTTATAAAGGCAGCAGATGAGACAGGGGCTATACTTGTTATCACAGCTGACCATGGGAATGCAGATGAAATGTTTGAAAAGACAAAGGGAAACGCAGTAAAGGCAAAGACGAGCCATACGCTTAACCCGGTTCCGTTTATTATTTATGATAAAGTGCAAAAACATGAAATAAAGCCAGGAAACTTCGGACTTGCCAATGTTGCAGCAACCGTAACTACCCTGCTTGGGATTGACCATCCTGATTGCTGGGAGGACAGCATGATTTAGCAAATTTAGAAAAACCGGATAAATTTTTGCTATTGTGGTATAATAATAGTAGTTATATAACTATGCGGCCACTTAGCATGCAGATATATACCACCTCATAAAGGTGGTTTTGTCTTGTGATAGTCCTTTGAGACTTATCATGGCTGGGAAGGATTAAGGGGTCGGTGGAATTATAGGGTAAAGGAGAATATCAGATTTGAAAAGGGTTTATAGAATGAAAAAGACAGTATCGATGAGGCAGTTTCTTACTGAGTTCGGAGCAGAGTTTTCCACGCATGTGGAACAAAGATTGCTGGAGCTGGGTGAAAGATGTGTTTTGACCAGGAAGGATCAAAGCTTCATACTTGATATCAGACATGTAGAGCATACCAGGTATGAATGTGGAGCTCAGGATGGTACAATTGCGCATTTAAAGGAATATGCTTTCGGACAATTGATAGCCTATGAAGGGATGCTGTGTTTTTCGGAGAACTGCCTGGAAAATGACGATATTATGCAGTCGCCCATTGTAAGCAGTATTTACAGCTCTTTAAACAGTGAAGAATTGGTCCTTGATGGAGATATCAAAGGGAAGAAGATAGATGACAACAATATAGATTATGTGATAGATAGTATATTGACGGTGTGTCCTGAGGTATCGCCGGAGCATCTGGCGATTGTATCAAGGTACTAGGGGATGAATATAGCAACCAATAATGGTTTTGAGTATTACGGCTTAAGCAAGGAAACTGGCTGTGCAGATAAAGGAAGATTTTTCGCATATTGGCAGGTTCAAAAGGATAAGATGCACAGCGGTATATGGCAAGCAGCCCATGGAAATACAGAAGAGGGAACTGAGGCAAAGGGTGCATGTGGTTGTGGGCACCCCGGGAAGAACCTTTGACCACATGGAGCGGCAGAACCTGGAGCTTGAAGAAATAAGATACCTGGTTATCGATGAGGCAGATAAAATGCTGGATATGGGTTTCATAGAACAGGTGGAAGCCAGAGGGATTCATATTGATGATGTTACCCACGTTATTAATTATGAAGTTCCAATGGAAAATGAAAGCTATGTTCACAGGATAGGGCGGACAGGGCGTGTGGAAAACAAGGGGACAGCCATTACACTGGCTTCACCAGGGGAGTTAAGGTTTCTCAGGGATATCGAAGAATACATTCGATATAAGATTCCGAGAAAAGAGCTTCCTACGGAAGCAGAGGTACAAAAGGGCAGGGCAGCTTTTGAGTCTAAGATAAAGTCCAAGCCAAAGGCGAAGAAAAACAAGGCAGAGGTATTAAATAGGGAAATCACAAAAATACGCATAAATGCAGGAAAAACAAAGAAAATGAGGCCGGGGGACATACTTGGAGCGATATCTAATATCAAGGGGGTCAACCCCGAGGATATAGGGATAATAGATGTATAGGATACCTGCTCCTATGTAGAGATATTCGGCAGGGATGCTGATTATATTGTCAGGGAGCTTCAGGGTACAAGCATAAAAGGGAAAGTGCATACTGTCAAAAAAGTAAGATTCCGTAATTAAAAGATGCCATGCAATTATTGCCTGGCATCTTTTGCTTACTAGAGAGGTTTTGCATTCCTCAGATTAAATATATATATCGGGCTCATGAAGGGAAGGACAATGCTTAGTATTGTCATTAAGACAGCCTGCTCACCTCTATATCTCTTATAGAGATTGTACCACACAATAACAGTAAATACCAATAATGCGAGATTCAGCAGCAATGCAATCAAGTCTCCCAGAACGGGTATGATTCCCAGTATACTTCCAACGATGGCAACTGAAAACTATTGACATTCAAATTAATACGTAATATATTACTTATATAAGTAACATATTACGTATTAACTGCAATAACTTCGGAGGTAAAAAGCTATGAATACTTTAGATAAACAGAAGTATATATTCGGCAGTATTTTCCTGATTGCAAACAAACTGCAGGTTTTGGGAGACCAGTATCTTGGACGGGGCGGGATAACTACAAAACAGTGGCTGTTGACAGCAATGATCTCGCAGTTCCGTGACAAATCTCCTACGTTAAGTGAGGTTGCGGAGTTTATGGGCAGCTCCCGCCAGAATGTTAAGCAGCTGGCATTAAAGCTTGAGAATAAAGGTTTTATAAATATACAAAAGGATGAGCAGGATGCCAGGGCTTTAAGGCTTAAGCTGACGGCGAAAAGCCGGGTATTCTGGGAACAAAGGCAGAAGCAGGATGAGCAATATGTGGAAGAGCTTTTTAAGGATTTTAGCATAGAAGAAATTGATGCGACATTCAAAGGCTTCGGGAAGTTGTTTGAGAAAATAGAGAAATTGGAGAAATTCGAACATGGAAGGGTGTAAAAAATGAAATTAATATTAAAAATTGTGTTATCGATATTTGTAATTTTTATACTGGTATCGGGAAGCGGAATCTTCTTCTTAAGCAGGGGGCTTGAGCCCGGAAAGGCTTTGAAAATCAATGCTGTAAACCTCTCGAGTTTGAGCGACGGAGCCTACAGCGGAGCTTATAAAGGAGGAAGGTGGACCAATGAGGTGAGCGTTACCGTCAAGGACCATAAAATTACAGGCATTGAGGTAGTAAAGGATGTTCTGTTCCCAAAGCCTGAGGTCACAGCAGAGTTGGTGAATAAGGTATTGGAAAAGCAAAATCCGGATATTGATGTAGTGTCAGGTTCTACAGTAACCTGTAAAGCATATCTTAAATCTATAGAAAACGCATTGAATAAATAAAGATTAGGAGGATTATCATGTCTATAGTAATACTTGACGCCATGGAGGGCGGGAACAACATTTCGAGCAATTTGAAAGAGGTGTTGACGGATACCGGCAATGAAATTATCAGCTTTGAGCTTAAAAATATGAATATTCTGCCATGCAGGTCCTGCGGGGCCTGCGGCTTCAAATCCCCGGGCAAGTGTGTGCTTCAGGATGACTCCCATGAAATATTGAGAGCCATAGCAAGGTGCAGTACCTTTATAATGCTTACGCCCATAAGGTTCGGGGGATATACCTCCACACTTAAGAAAGCAGTGGATAAGTTCATGAGTCTGGGTCTTCCTTTATATGAAGTAAAAAATGGTCATCTGCTCCACCCTGCCCGCTATGGCAGCAAATGCATAATCGGTATCGGAGTATATGATGGCGATTCAAAGGATCAGGAGACCTGCTTCAGTAGGCTGGTAGAGAATAATGCGCTTAATCTTCAATCTTCATACAGGACACTTATATTGAAGCCTTCTTACGATGCGGAAAAGCTTAAACAGGAAATAAGCAGCCTGCTTAAGGAGGTGTGCTGATTATGAATTCTAAGAGATTTCTTTTACTGAACGGAAGTCCGAGGAAGAAAGGAACTTCCTACAGCTTTTCAAGGACAATAAAAATGCTTGCGGAGGATTCTGGAAATACAGCAGAGATTATACATGCAATCGACTACTTCGATGGCAAGGAAGATTTCGAGCACTTGAAGAAGCTGATAGAACAAAGTGATATTGTCGCAGTTATCTCACCCCTCTATGCAGATGCCCTCCCATATCATGACATATGGTTTTTGGAGAAGCTGGCAGATGAGTTCAAGCATGAGCTGAGGGGCAAGAGACTTTTTGCAATAGGCCAGTGCGGGTTTCCCGATATAACCAGGATAGAACCTTTGTTGAACTGCTGCAGATTGTTTGCTGAAGAAACTAAAATGAAATGGCTTGGGGGCCTTGCTTACGGCGGGGGCGCAATGATAAACGGAGCACTTTTGGATAGCCTTGGGAAGAAGGGTGAAAAAATTACCTTGGGCTTCAGGCTTGCACTGGAAAATATTCTTAAAGGAGAAAAAATAGGTGCCAACTCACAAGAATTGATAACGGTAAGAATTCCAAAGCTTTTGTACCGGCCGCTGGCTGCTTACCTGAACAGCAATGCCAGGAAGCTGGCCCGCGAAAACGGGAATGCGGATTATAAAAAGAAGGTTTATTTGGAGTAGACCTTCTGAGACTAATGTCAAAGCAGCAACAATCACGCAGCCATGTAAAGCACGGTATAACTATACAAATCTTGATGGTACTAACGAACTCCGCCTAAGAAAAGTCTAACGCCATAAAATGGTCGTCCATGACCTTTATGGCTTGCTTCGGCCTCCTTGCCTCGCATACGACTTTTCTAAGGCTCCGCTCATAAGTACCATTGACAAGCTTTGTATAAATACACCTTAGCATTTACATGGCTGCTTGCATAAGTGCATATCTATATTCAAACTACTGACAAACCCCAAATAAGCTGAATATTGATTTAGCAAGCATTAACCTTGTATATCAGCGAACACTTATGAGCCTTTGGGTAACAGAATAGAGTGAAGATGCGCAGGAAAATCCGTAAGATTTACGTGATGTAAATCTAGCACATACCGACAGGACGTCGGGTTTATGTGCGTTAGGATTTTACTGCGCATCGAGCTCTAATTCTGTCCAAAGCTCATATTGTGTGAGTCGATATACAAGGCTACTGCTTCTATGTATCTATAAATGACTATTATACTTTTGGGGTTTGTCATCAACTTCAGACGGTCTATTTAGAATAAACCTTCTTTTTATTTCGTATAATTATCAAAGTAGCCTTGAATGTATATGATCGGCGTGCCTTTATCACCGCTTCCGGATGTCAGGTCGCAAAGAGAGCCTATAAGGTCGGTAAGCCTTCTTGGGGTGGTGCCTTGTGCTTCCATGCTGCCTACAAGGTCTGACTCCTTGTTCCTGATATATTCGGATACGGCTTTCTTAAGCTCTTCTCCTTTTAGATCAGCGAAGTTGTTGTCTGCAATGTATTTTAACTTGATTTCATTAGGTGTACCCGAAAGCCCAGGAGTGTAGGCAGGGGATACAACAGGATCGGCAAGCTCCCATATTTTACCCACAGGATCCTTGAAGGCCCCATCTCCATAAATCATAACTTCAACTGTTTTGCCGGTTTTTTCTTTAAGCTTTGCCTGGATGCTGTCAACAATGGGCTGGCAATTACGGGGGAAGAGCTTGACACTATTTTCTGTTGCCTTGTTTGAACCGAGAAGGCCGTAAGCTTCATTGCAGCCGCTGCCGTCAATCGGTGAAGTCAGGATATCATCGAGGCTGTATACTTTTTCCCCATCGTTTGCTTTCAGTAATCTTTTGGATCTCACTCTTGTATGGATATCGCAAGTAAGGACATTTTTCGTATATTTTAAAATAGTAACAGGATTGTTTGCGAATATTATTTCACATTCTGCACCGTATTCCATGATTATGGATTTATAATAATCAATATAATCAACACCTGTAAAAGGATGCTTGTTATATCCGAAATAGCCGCGGAAATCCTTTTCGGTTAAAACATCGGTCCAGGGATTTATACCTTTTGCATCAAGAGCATCAATATCTACCAACTGATTTCCTACCTCATCGGAAGGATAACTGAACATCAGCACGATTTTCCGGGCTCCTTTTGCAATGCCTCTAAGGCATACGGCAAAGCGGTTGCGGCTTAGTATGGGAAATATAACCCCTACTGTTGCATCTCCAAATTTGGATCTGATATCCTTTGCAATTGTATCGACAGACGCATAGTTGCCCTGGGCACGGGCAACCACAGACTCGGTTACGGCCACAATATCCTTGTCATTAATATTCAGACCTTCTATTTCTGACGCCTTTAATACAGTATCTACAACAATTTCGGCTATATTGTCCCCCTGTCGTATAATCGGGGCACGGAGGCCTCTTGAGACAGTACCTGTTATTCTTTCCATCCTAATCTCTCCTCGATATTTTCTATTAACCTTGGAAACTACTCCTACACTTGTACTATACGCCAGCTTATGATATAAGTAAAATAAATATATATTATGATGGTCATAAGGAGAGATTATACCATGATAAAATTGGATTTATACAGGATATTCTGTGAGGTTGCAAAAGTCCGCAGCTTTTCAAAGGCTGCAGTGTCTCTTTACATGACGCAGCCGGCTGTAAGCCAGGCAATCATGCAGCTTGAAGAAGAGCTTGGAATTCGTCTTTTTGTACGGACATCCAAGGGAGTTACCCTTACGGCTGAGGGCCAATTAATATATAAATATACCAGCTCCGCCATGAACTTAATCAATTCGGGTGAAAAGAAGCTGGCAGAGATTAAGAATCTTATGGCAGGAGAATTGAAAATAGGCGTTGGAGATACAATTTCCCGTTATTATCTGCTGCCCTATCTGGAAAAATTCCATAGACTACATTCAAACATCAAATTGAAAATCTTTAATGGAACGACTATTGAGCTTTGCTCCATGCTTAAGGCAGGAGAAATTGACCTTGCAGTATGCAATTTGCCTGTTTATGATTCAGCCTTCGAGATAAAAAAATGTATGGTAATTCACGATATTTTTGTCTGCGGGGAAATATACAAGGATAAGCTTTCAAAGCCTTTAAGGCTAGAGGAGCTGGCAGAACTTCCGCTGATACTGCTTGAAACCAAATCAAACTCAAGGCAGTACGTAGAAAAATACATGCTGTCCAGAGGCGTTGGCATAAAACCGGAGATCGAATTGGGATCCCACGATTTACTGCTGGAATTTGCGAAGATCAATTTGGGTATTGCCTGTGTTATCAAAGAGTTTTCACTGGAATATTTAAAAAGCGGTATAGTGCATGAAATACCTCTGGTTGAAGAAATTCCTGAAAGAAGCATAGGTATCTGCTATTTAAAGAGCATACCGCTGTCCCCTGCTTCAGCAAGGTTTGTTGATACCTTGGAATTGGTGTATACTTAGATTATGATTAAAAATTGGAGGGGTGCATATGAGCAAGGAATTGGATTTTGCAAAGGAGCTTATAGATTTTATATATGACAGTCCAACGGCTTTTCATGCAGTGGACAGTACCAGAAAAATGCTGGATGGCAGTGGCTTTGCCGAGCTTAAGGAGGAAGACAAGTGGAAGCTTCAAAAAGGCGGCAGGTACTATGTAGTTAAGAATGACTCTGCATTGATTGCATTTGTAGTGGGAATGGGTGAGGTTCAGGAGGAGGGCTTCAAGATAATCGGGGCTCATACTGACTCGCCTGCCTTCAGGATAAAACCGGCAGCAGAGATGACAGCAGAAAATCACTATATTAAATTGGATACCGAAGCTTACGGAGGGGCAATACTCAGCACGTGGATGGACAGACCGCTGTCAGTGGCAGGAAGAGTTACTTTAAAGGACAAAGACCTTTTTAATCCTGTGACTAAGCTTGTGAGCATTAAAAAGCCGATTCTTATAATCCCCAACCTGGCAATACATATGAACCGAAATATGAATGCAGGGGTAGAGCTGAACAAGCAGAAGGATATGCTGCCTTTGATGGCATTAATTAACGAAAGACTGGAAAAAGGCAATTATCTTCTGAATGCAATAGCAGAGGAAATAAAGGCTGAGCCATCGGATATAATAGACTTTGATCTGTTCCTGTATGAATTTGAGAAGGGTACAATAATGGGACTCAATGATGAATTCATATCCTCTTCACGCCTTGATGACCTTGCAATGGTGCACGCAGGAATTACAGCCCTGTCTAGGTCGGCAGCTTCAAACAGCACAAACGTCATGGCGTGCTTTGACAATGAGGAGGTTGGAAGCAGCACAAAGCAGGGTGCGGATTCACAATTGCTTTCCAGCATACTGGAGAGAATAGTGATGTCAATGGGAGGAGACAGGGAGGACTTTTTCAGGTCCATAGCAAGGTCTTTCATGATATCGGCAGACCTTGCCCATGCTGTTCACCCCAATATCAGTGAAAAGCATGATCCTCAGAACAGGCCGCTGATCAACAAGGGACCGGTAATAAAAATCAGCGCAAATATGCGTTATACTTCTGACAGCAGTTCTTCGTCAACATATGCCCAGCTGTGCGGCAGAGCCGATGTGCCTGTGCAGTGGTTTGTGAACCGTTCCGACGAACCGGGGGGCAGCACTATAGGGCCGATTTCCTCATCGCATCTTCATATGAGAAGTGTAGACATGGGGACCCCCATACTGGCGATGCACTCAGTAAGGGAGTTGGGAGGAGTGCTGGACCACACTTATGTGACCAGGAGCTTTGAGGAGTTTTACAGAGTATAGGAATATAGCACCTAAAGAAAATTTACAGAATATTAATAAAGATTATTGCTTTCCCCTGCATTTATTATGTTATAATAAGTATTATTTAAAGCAGAAAATGACAAATTTTTTAAACGTTTCTATACTTGCTATATTATATAAATATGAGGGGGATGTAAACATGTTTAAGAAGCCTGTAGGGAAGCCTTGTAATGAGGCAATATGTATTTTGAACTATGTTGAAAAGCGTTTAAACGGTGATGAGGTACAGGAGCCGGGCGTAGAATATCCTATACACATGACGGTTTTAAAGTACTTCAACAAGCTGCTTGGCAGCGAAAAGCAAATGTCGGCAGCAGCTAAACAAATGCTCTCGATAACAGCAGCTTTAAGCAGCTTTGATGTAAACATGTCTCATAGTGCTTATAAACTCATTGATTTTTCAAAGGAAATGTCAATGCTGAGCGAGTCAAACCTGGCTATAGTAGAGCAGACTACAGCAAGTATGAACCAAGTGAATGAGACTGTCAGCAATACTTCGGATACACTGGCGCAGCTATCGGCAGCATCAGAGGTCCTTGTTGAAAGGAACAATCAAAGCCTGTCCCAGATTGAAGAAGTAAATGGTTTGAAGAATAATGTTATGACTGATGCAAATATAATGAGCCAGCAGATTCAGCAGCTGGTTGAAATGGCGAACAGGGTAAATGATATAGTGAATGATGTTAAGGCAATTGCTGACCAGACCAATCTTTTGGCACTTAATGCCTCAATTGAAGCTGCAAGAGCCGGTGAGCACGGCAGGGGCTTCTCGGTTGTTGCCCAGGAAATCAGAAAGCTTGCAGATGATACCAAGAAGAGCCTGGAAGGTATGAATGCCTTTGTTAATAATATACAGAGCGCGGCACTATCGGGAAAGCAGAGCATGGACAGCACAATAAATTCTACTGTTGAAATGAGCCAGAAGCTTGATACCATAACCGGGACTATCGGAGAAAATGTTGACATGCTTCATACGACCATAGAGGATATCAAGATGATTAATGAATCCATGGAGGGTATCAAAGAGGCGACTAATGAGATCAACCAGGCGATGGAAGCCTCCAGTCGTGATGCTGAAAAGCTCAGCCAAATGACACAGGTAATCTCCGGTGATGCTATGCAGAGTGCGGAACAGGCAAAGCAGATATCTCAAATAGATGATAAGCTGTCGGGAATTGTCAAGGAAATGATGCAGGCTTTGCTTGGGAGCAAAAATGCGATAAGCAACCAGGAATTGATACAGAACCTGAATAATGCAAAAGAGGCACACAAGAATTGGGTTGTCAACCTTAGACGCATAGTAGATGAAATGAGAACGTACCCAATACAGATAAACGGATCCAAATGTGCTTTCGGACATTTTTATAATTCAATTGATATAAAGCATCCGGCGATTGAAAAAGAATGGAAGGCTATTGAAGGCATACATAACGAACTGCATAGCTATGGGCATAAGGTAATTGAAGCAGTAAAGCAAAATAATTCAACTGAGGCATATGAATACTTCCATAAGGCAGAGGAGCTTTCAAAGTCGGTTATATCCTACCTGGACAAGGTAGTATCGGAGGTAGAGGTGCAGAATCAAAAAGGCGTGCAGGTTTTGAGAAGCGTAAGCCAGTAAGCTGAGGAGGAATTAATGAACTATGGAAGAGCGAAGAAAAAGTAAAAGGTTTCCCTTAAAATTGGAACTTAAGATTTCTTCATTGTTTAAACAGGACTATGAGTTGATTCCAAACATTAATGAGAGTATTACCGTGGAGAACATATCAAAATCAGGCATCGGCTTTATTAGTGCACACGAGCTGCCATTGAACTATTACTTTGACGCAAAGATTCAATTGGCTTCGGACAAGTACTTTTATGCAGTATTAAAAATTATCCGGATTGAAAAGACCGGGGAAGGATACTTTGTTGGCTGTGAGTTTGTAGGCTTGGCCGACATACTTAGTATGAGAGTTGATTTGTACGGTGATGAACTGGGTGATAAAAATTAATGAACCTTATAAGCATAGAAAATATAACCAAAAGCTATAGTGAGAAAATTCTTCTTAATGAAATAAGCCTCGGGATAAATGAAGGGGATAAAATAGGCATTGTCGGAATAAATGGAGCAGGGAAAAGCACTCTTCTCAAAATAATAGCCGGGCTTGAGAACCCGGACAGCGGAAGGATGATCAGAGGGAATTCGGTTACCATTGAATATTTATACCAGAGCCCTGACTTTGATCCTGATGCTACAGTGCTGGAGCAGGTATTCAGAGGTGATTCCCCGGCAATGAAGCTGGTCAGGGAGTACGAGTCAGCTTTGCAGAACCCGGAAGCCAACAGCGAAAAGCTTATTAAGCTAAGCGGGGAAATGGATAGATATAACTGCTGGAGCCTGGAAAGTGAAGCAAAAGTCGTATTAACCAAGCTTGGCATTTCAGACTTTCAAGCGAGTATCGCAACGCTTTCCGGAGGCCAGAAAAAAAGGATTGCTCTGGCAGCAGCTTTGATCAATCCTTCAGAGCTTCTTATACTGGATGAGCCTACCAATCATCTTGATAACAAGACTATAGACTGGCTGGAGGAATATCTGGGCAAGCGGAGAGGCGCACTTCTCATGATTACTCACGACAGGTATTTCCTGGACAGGGTGGTTAATGAAATTGCTGAGTTGGATAAAGGCAGGCTTTATTTATATAAAGGGAATTATAACAACTATATTGAAAGTAAGGTAGCCAGAGAAGAGAGCGAGGCTGCCAGTGAACGAAAAAGGCAGACTCTGCTGAAAAAGGAGCTGGCATGGATAAGCCGGGGTGCAAAAGCCCGTACGACAAAGCAGAAGTCAAGAATTGAGAGGTTTGAGAAATTAAATGAGCAAGCTGCTGATTCAGGCGGCGAAAAGCTGGAAATCTCCGTTGGCAGCAGCAGGTTGGGCAAAAAAATAATTGAACTGTCCTATATAAGCAAAAGCTTTGGCGGAAATAAAGTAATTGAGGATTTCAGCTATATTGTGCTGAGAAATGACAGGGTAGGCATTATAGGCGCTAATGGAAGCGGAAAAACCACCCTGATGAATATCATAGCAGGAGCAATTCCGTCGGATACCGGAACAGTTGAGATAGGGGAGACTGTCCGGATAGGTGTGTTTTCCCAGGACTCCTATTATTATAATATGGAGGAAGGCAAAAGGGTTATAGAGTATATAAAAGAAGGGGCGGAGTACCTGGAAACAGCAGAGGGAGACAGAATAAGCGCATCTCAGATGCTTGAAAGGTTTCTATTCCCGGCACCGGTACAATGGACGCCGATATCCAAGCTTTCCGGAGGGGAAAGGAGAAGGCTGCAGCTATTGCGGGTGTTGATGGAGGCACCCAATGTGCTTCTTCTGGATGAGCCCACCAATGATCTCGATATTGAAACGCTTACAATATTGGAGGATTACATTGAGAGTTTTCACGGGGCGGTAATTGCAGTATCCCACGATAGATACTTCCTGGATAAGACTGCCGGTAAGATTTTTGTCTTTGAAGGCGAGGGCAGAATAGGGAAATATACCGGCAACTACACAGATGTCAAAGATAGCGGTGTTTTGGAAGGGATAAACGATAGTATCGGACAGAGATTAAAGGAAAACGATATCAGCACAGAAAACAAGGCCAAAGCCGTGAGGGACAGGGAAAGGCCTGTAAAATTCTCATATAAGGAACAGAAGGAATATGAGGAAATAGATAATGTAATTGCTCTTTTGGAAGAAAGAATCCAGGAGCTGAACAATCAGATTGCGGAAGCTTCCAGTGATTATGTGGCACTCCAGCAATTGATGAAAGAAAAGGAAGAGGTGGAGTCCCAGCTGGAGGAAAAGATGGAGAGATGGGTGTACCTTAATGAGCTGGCTGAGAAAATAGCGAAAAATAAGTAGGGGACGGTTTCCACGCCGCCCCGCAACTTTTTCCTGGGTAATTATCTATCCGTGCTTATACAAGCGGTAAAAGCGGGCTGTCAATAAGAGTGGCAAATTGAAAATCATGTGCATGACCGTCATCACAGGTTGACGTACCGCTGGCGAAGTGAACATGCTTACCATTGCCGACTGGCCTTTCAATGCCGGTTGTTCCTCCTATTTCATGATGATGGTCGAAGAAGTCTGTATTGGTCATAAAGGCATGGACATGATGCTCACCGCAGGGTATCATTTCGGTAGTGACTCCTGCAAATCTGTGGTTATGTCTTTCTTCTTCTTCTTCGGCAAGCTTTGTGCTTCCAAGGAACTCATGATCATGGGTCTGGGGTACATCGGGACACTCATTTTCACATTCACAT
Source organism: uncultured Clostridiaceae bacterium (assembly GCA_964619815.1). Lineage (GTDB taxonomy): Bacteria > Bacillota > Clostridia > Lutisporales > Lutisporaceae > BRH-c25. The sequence goes on from CAZUGK010000024.1 coordinate 40,614, forward strand.
CTGGTGGTGTGTTTTTTCTGCTTATCATATTTGTCTTCATGTTTATCCCTTTTATCTTCACGCTTTGAGTCGTAGGTTACCATTGGCACTCTAATTTCCCTCCTTTCGCTGCAATACTTAGGACATACCGGTTTGTCCCACTACACAATATGCAGCACTGTGGAGAGTGTTACTGCTTACATAAAAACCAAGTACCTTGTTTCCTAGATACTTGTTCTTTATTTATACGGAAATAATGCCTGAATCATCTATAACCAAATACAACCAAAACTATTGAAGTAATTTCAATTTGCCCGGGCAGCACAGGTGTAGACGGCACTGGCAGCTTTACTGAAGCAATCTCGTAAACCGGGGCACTTATGTTCTTTTCTGTTATTTTATATGGAACCTCATCAATTTTCAGGTTCAAGGCTTTACTTATCTCTGACCCTTTATGAAGAGCATTTTCAAGTGCCAGGTTCAAGGCTTGATCATGGTAAGCTGTCCGGTCTGACAAGGTAAAGCTTATATTGTCGATCCGGTTGGCTCCGGAAAAGGTGGCTTTATCTATAACCTCTCCGGCCCGGGCAATATCTTTAACTGTTACAGCCAAAAGATTGGAAACCCGGTATCCTTTAAAAACTTGCCTTCCTTCAATATAGTCATATATAGGGTCAATGGTAAATGCGCTTGTGGTTATTTGTTTTTTTTCAATGCCCATACCGTTAAGCGTATTGATCAGGGTAGCTGTCTTCATTGCATTTTCCCTCCGGGCTGTTTCCAGGTTGGCATTTTCTGTTACTATACCAAGGTTTATAATGGCTGTATCCGGTACGGCTTTTACAGCTCCTACTCCGCTAACCTTTATATAACCCTTTTTCGGTGCATACATGCCTGGATTCCAATAGTTACAATACATCAAAAGCTCACTCTCCTTGCTCAATATATTTCACACTGAAGTTATCATATAACAGTAGAAAAATGCG
>CAZUGK010000025.1:0-41294 GCA_964619815.1 uncultured Clostridiaceae bacterium
CAACCTGAAGATCTTTAGCCTTATCATAAGCCCTTTTTACATCCTCTTCATTGAACTCCTTTATATTTTTGCTCACTATCATAAGTTGATACCTGCATTCTTTATCAAGCTTTTCCAGTAGGTCAACCTGCTTGATTAAATCCGCTGCAAGTATCCTGATCTTCTCGAGCTCTTCTTCTACCAGTTGGCATTCATTACGGGAGCTCTCTGCTATGCTGAATATTTCGCTCCTGCTTTTTTCAATGATTTCTACGGTACTTTTGATAATCTCGTTTAACCTGTCGATAATGAACACCCCTCACTTAACTGCCGATTATTCAATACACTGCGAAATATGTCTTAATATGAGGTTTCCAATACTATTATCGTAGAATAATCCGGCTTTGTTAATAGAAAAATACCAAATGCTAATATTATCCGTTGAAATGTATTTTTATTGATTAATTCAACAAAAGACCATAATTCAAGTACATCTTATATACGGATATTATACTATTTTATGGCTAAATTGTTAATAGCGGGTTTTTTACAGTATTGCAATTTTCTATACATTTTGCGGCCTTCCATGCTTAGAATCCGCCTAAAAGTTTTAGCTCAGGCCATATTATTCTGCAACAAAAAAAGTGCGGCTTATGCCACACTTTAAAGCAAATTTACTACATGGCAGCAAGCTGCTTCTGCTCCTGCTCGTTAAGCAAAAAGCTCAAGTCAAGTATTATCAGCAGCCTGTCTCCCTCTTTTCCTATGCCTGTTATGTATTTTCTTTCAACCCCTGCAATTATCTCAGGAGTTTCCTGTATATCCGCCTCATCCAATGTCAGCACTTCTGATGCATCATCGACGATAAAGGCTATCTGCTTATCTCCGAAATTGATTACTATAGTCCTTGTATTATCAGTCAATTCCTGTCCAGGTATGTTGAACCTCTTTTTCAAGCTTATAACCGGAATAACACTGCCTCTAAGATTCATTACACCTTCTACAAACGCAGGAGTATTCGGTACCTTAACCGGTTGTTCGTAAGGCCCTATTTCCTGAACCTGCATGATATTTACGCCATATTCTTCCTTACCGAGCTTAAAAACAACAAATTGCAATTCAGCCATAAAAATCCCTCCTACAGCTAATTATACCACTAAAACCAATTTTGTGAATAATTATTCCAAAATTCTAGTGTTTTTTTCCATTACAGCCGCAGTCGCAACCATGATGTTCATTCCCGCACTTATGCTTATCTTCCACAAATTCAATAGATTCCAGCTGCCGTCTTACCTGGCCCTTTACATATTCTATGTATTTTTTCCGGAGTTCCTGCTGTTCCAGCTTTTCTTCTCCTGTCAGGCCTTCCTGCTTGGACTTTCTTGACAGCTCATTAATCCGGTCTATCATTTCTTTGGTTATCATTTCATACCTATCCTATCCTTGAATTTACAATATCAACTGTTTCATCATGAAGCTTGTGGCCTTCCGAGGAAAGCATTCTGCACTTCTCATAAGCTGCTGTCCTGACAGCTTCATCCGCAATTCCCGGAAGGTTAATGTTTACATTCATTATTGCCCCTTCCAGTCCTGAGAGTGCCAGTAAAGCACCTACGCCGACATCGGATACAGCATTCTTGTTGCAGTATTTGGCAATGGAGTTCTGGTTTTTAAGCAGATTAAAGCAGCTTTCTGCAGTCTTTAAAGGAATCTGCAGCGCATACAGGCTTGCTTCCTGCATTTTCTCCCCACGTACCCTTTTCTGTTCCTCTGTATCCTTTGGCAGCTTCATTGCTTCCATAAACCTATTGAAGGCTTTAGTGTCCTCATCGACCAGCTCTATCAGCTCTTTCTGAAGTGCCTTTGCATTTTCAGCTTCCTTCATGAAGCCTGCTTTTATATTCTCATCCAGGGCCTCATAGTTTTTCTTTCCAACTGAAAGATTTACCACCATTATTGTAAGGGATGTGCCCAAAGCACCAGCCAATGCCGCTGTGCTTCCGCCTCCCGGAGCCGGTTCGCTGCTTGCAAGCAAATCACAATAATTTCTTAAAGTCATATCCATTAATAAATTCATAAGCTACTCCTCTAGTTCTTAATGATTTTTCCGTTTTCTACAACTGTTTTTCCACCCTTGATAACGGTACCTACATGGTTTATGCCGAAATGGTATATTACGTACTCAAGGTTTGGAGCATCAAATATTACAATATCTGCTTTCTTTCCTACCTCAAGGCTTCCGATTTCTCCTGCCCTATCCACACCGTAGGCGGCGTTTATTGTCATTCCTTTTATTATCTCCTCCGGAGTCAGTTTCATTCCAAAGCATGCAAAGGTCATTATTGACTGAAGATTTTCCGTTGGGCATGTACCCGGGTTGTAATCAGTCGCAATCGCTACTCTGACGCCATTATTTATCATTTTTCTGGCTTCTGCATACTTGTCCAGCATAAGATAGAAGGAGGTTCCCGGTAGCAGCACCGCTGTAACCCCTGCCTTTGCCATGGCAGCTATTCCGACCTCCGATGCAGCCAGCAGGTGTTCTGCAGATACTGCACCCATCTCACCGGCAAGCTCTGCCCCTTCTAAAGGAATTATCTCATCTGCATGTATCTTCAGCTTGAAGCCGTAGTCTTTACCTCTTTGCATTATGATCCTGGACTCCTCGGGTGAGAAAACGCCGTCCTCGCAGAATACGTCCATGAATTCGGCAAGGTTGTTTTCCTTGACATAAGGCATAACCTTTTCGCACATAAAATCGATATAACCCTGGGTATTCCCCTTGAACTCCTCAGGTACAGCATGGGCTCCCATATAGGTGGATACTATATCGACAGGATGGGAGGCATTAAGCTCAGCAGCAGCCTCAAGGCACTTTATCTCGTTATCAAAATCAAGCCCGTAGCCGCTCTTTGCTTCCACAGTAGTAGTACCGTGGAGCAGCATCTCGTTAAGGCTCTTTTCTGCTTTCGCTTTAAGCTCTTCCTTGGAAGCACTTCTGGTGTTCCTTACTGTGCTTAGTATTCCTCCGCCCATTTTGAGAATCTCCAGGTAGGGTACACCCTTGAGCTTCATTGACAGCTCCTTTTCTCTGGAGCCTCCATGAATAAGATGTGTGTGTGCGTCAATAAGCCCTGGAGTTACAGTTTCCCCGGCTGCATCAATTACTTTTGTGTCCGGACCTTCCATATCCCTTGGAGCATTTCCTTCTCCCACAGCGATAATTTTTCCGTCCTTAACCGCTACATATCCGTTCTCAATTATTCCTGCACCTTCTCCTTCGGTACAGGTGGCTATTGTTGAAGCCTTTATTATCAAATCAGCCTTCATTAATTTCACCTTCTTTATATGTGTATGTGCCTCTTTACAGGAAGAATTTCTTATCCTGCAGAGGCACAACATTATAGTAGTGCATTTTCAACATTTGAACATTGTATATCTGTCGTGTTGAAAAGCACGGTCTATTCAAGCTCTCCTACTGCACTTTCAGCCGCCTTTATGAAAGCCTCTGTTTTAACCATTCTATCCAATATATTCATATCGGTATACATTATTCTATCCTCATCTACCGGTGCCACTTCTTTTCTTATAACCTTATAGGCTTCTGAAGTACCTTTTCCAAGCTTCACATCTCCTCTGAAGCTTATGGCCTGTGCTGCAGCAAGAGCCTCAATAGCGAGCACCTTCTGAACATTGTCCAATATTACTCTGGCCTTTCTCGCAGCTGTAGTTCCCATGCTCACATGATCTTCCTGGTTTGCTGAGGAAGGAATTGAGTCTACGCTTGCAGGGTGAGCCAGAACCTTGTTTTCTGATACAATAGAAGCAGCGGCATATTGAGTTATCATAAAGCCTGAGTTCAAACCGCCTTTTCTTGTAAGGAAGGCAGGAAGATCATTAAGCTGAGGATTTACCAATCTCTCCAGTCTTCTTTCAGAAACATTGGCAAGCTCAGAAACCGCTATGCCAAGGAAATCCATAGCAAGAGCTATAGGCTGTCCATGGAAGTTGCCGCCGGATATTACCTGATCTTCGTCAGCAAATACAATTGGATTGTCTGTTGCCGCGTTCAGCTCTACCGATATCTTTTCTACCACATACTGTATTGCATCTCTGCTGGCTCCATGTATCTGAGGTATGCACCTTAAAGTATATGCATCCTGAACCCTTATCTGTCCCTGCTCTGTTGTCAGTTCGCTTCCGGAAACTAATCTCAGCATATTTCTTGCAGCTGCCATCTGGCCTCTCTGGCCTCTTACTTCATGTACCTTCTTATCAAAAGCAGTTGTTATGCCTTTAAGAGCTTCCAAGGCCATGGCAGATATTATATCGGCATTCTTCAGAAGGTTTACGGCATCATATGCCGCAAGCGCACCTATTGATGTCATTACCGGAGTACCATTTATAAGTGCAAGGCCTTCCTTTGAGGTCAATACTACTGTCTTGATTCCGGCCTTGTCCATAGCTTCTTTGCCTGACACCCTTACTCCCTTGTAAATTGCTTCCCCCTCGCCCAACATAACAAGAACCATATTTGCAAGAGGCGCAAGATCACCGCTGGCTCCAAGGGAACCTTTTTCCGGAATTACGGGATGTACACCCTTATTAAGCATTTCTACCAATGTGTTTACAGTTTCAAACCTGATACCTGAAAATCCTTTTGCAAGTGCATTAATCCTTATAAGCATTATTCCCCGGACAATCTCTTCAGCCAGTGGATCTCCCAATGAACATGCATGGCTCACAATAAGGTTCCTTTGCAGTGCCTCTGTATCCTCCTTGGATATGAACACATCACTGAACTTTCCAAAGCCTGTAGTGATTCCGTATACCACAGCTCCCTTGTCTACAAGGTTGTCAACATATTCCCTTGACTTTTTTATCTTGCCTACCGCCTGCTCTGACAATTGGATTGTCTGGTTGTTTCTGGCAACATCAACCACATCCTTTATGGTAAGATGTTCTCCGTCAATCAACAAATGCCCCATTTTAGAATACACTCCTTATTTATTAAATTAGTGCAGCCGGTGCTTTTTAACACAACAAAATTCTGGACTTTCAAAGTGTTAAAAAGCACATCCTTGATTCAGCGCCTCGCTTACCCTAGAAGTAATATGCGTTACGAGGCACTACTATGCACTTTACCAGTTTTGTATCTACAGAACGTCAAAATATTGTACGTCTGCCAAGTATATTTTATCAGAACTGTATTACCAATGTAAACAAGAGTTGTATAATATCTGCATACAACTTTTTGCGGAGTAAGCAATGCCGCTTCCCTTAACTCCAGGTAAGCTTCTCAAGCGCAATGTGGCTGCGATACCAATCATCGTTTTGCAAAAGCATTTCAGGGGAACCTGCATTTTTAATTCTGCCCTTTTCCAAGATAACCACGGTATCGCTGGCAATCATAGAAGATAAACGATGAGATATGGATAATATTGTATGTGCCTGACTTGCTTTCTGCAGTACGGAGACAATTTTCTCTTCTGTAATGGAATCAAGATTTGCAGTGATTTCATCAAGAAGCAGGATAGGGGGGGCGGTCACAATTGCTCTCGCAATAGCCAGCAGCTGTTTTTGTCCCTGGGAAAAAATATTACCATTGCTTACCTGTGTATCATAACCGTTTTCCAAAGCTTCTACATAATCCGCCAGCCCCACAAATTCCAGGGCACTGCGAATCTGCTCCCTCGTAATGCTCTCGTCCTGCAGGCTGATTTGGTCTGCCACAGTCCCTTTTATCAAATGAAAGCTTTGCTCTACATATCCGAATATCTTGCGCTTTTCGCTGTTCGGTATGTCGTAGACATCAATTCCGTTTATTGTAATATTCCCCTCCAAAGGCTTAAACAAGCCCATAATCAGCTTAAACAATGTAGACTTTCCAACACCTGTTCTGCCTACAAAGGTAATTTTCTCCTGCGGTCTTATCTGAAGGTTGATGTTTTGTAAAACATCGGCTCCCTCCTCATAATAGAAGGTTATATTATTAAATGAAAGCCTTACCTCCTTACGATCCGGTATAATGTCTTTTGCTTGCAGCCCGTTGTTTTTACTGTCGTCCTCCGGCTCGCTGTAAAAATCGTTTACCCTGTGAATGCCCGATACTGCCTGCTGAATGCTTTGAAGCTCCATACCCAAATTCTCGATAGGTGCAAACAAGTTGGAAACCAGCTCAATGGATGCGGCGACCATCCCCAGGGATATGCCCAGATAATTCAGTTCCCCGGATGACATTATTACAATAACACCTATGACAACAGCACGAGTAATTTGGATGATGGGTGGGAATACAGAATCATAGAAATTAACCTTTTCAACAGTTTTAAAATTCCTCAGCAAATATCCCGCATACTTTTTTTCCATGTAGCTTTCCTTGCTGTAGGATTTAATCATTCGTACATTTTTCAAGCTTTCTGAAATATGGTTGTTTACCTTACCCACCAAAAACCGGTTTTCTATCTGCGCCGCAAGCATTCTCTTCTGAAAAAGCCGGGTAATTGCATAAATAAAAGGAATTAATATCAGGGTAATAATTCCAAGCTCTATACTGAACATCCAAATAGAAATTATAATACCGATAATTTTAAAGCAGTCTATCATCATTCCCACTATACCGCTTGTGAACATGGAGTTGATTGCATCTACATCGTTAGTGAACCGGGAAACAACTGCGCCGGATTCGTTGGAAGAAAAGAACCTTGCATTTGCTTTTTCAAGCTTTTCCACCATTTCGTTACGGATTTCCCTGGTGATTTTCTGCCCTAAAACTGTAAGTATCGCCTCTTTCATAAAATCAAAAACACCGATAGACAGCAGCACAGCCATGTATGCAATTGCCAAGACAAGCAGTCCGTCACTGTTTTTGGGTACAAGGCTGCTGTCAATTACCTGCTTCAGAATCTGTGGAGGGATCAAACTTGTGATAACGACACCGCAAACTGCAAAAACCAATAATAAATTAAGCCTGATATTCTTCCTGATTACATTCGCAATAGACCTTTTTACCAGATTATCTCCCATCGCTATCACCACCCTCAGTACATTGCAAATTAAATATTGTTGAATAGAGCACAGAATTTTTCATCAGCTCATCATGTGTGCCGTATTCTGCACTTTTATCGTTTTTAAGCAGTATAATATGATTGATTTTGCTGAATATAGCCAATCGGTGTGAAATTAATATTATGATGCTGGCCTTATAATGCTGCCTCAGGTTTTCAATGATTTTTTCCTCTGTCTTCATGTCCACTGCCGAAAACGGATCATCTAAAATAATTATTTTATTTCTATTAATCAAAGTTCTGGCAAGTGCTATCCTTGCCTGCTGCCCGCCGCTTAGCCGGATGCCGCCGTTGCCGACCAGGGTGTTCTCTCCCTCCGGCATTGCTGCCAAATCAGTGTCAAAGCAGACATCCTTCAAAACTGAGGTAATACCCTGCTCATTTCCCAGTGTAATATTGTTGTAAATGGTATCTGAAAGCAGCTCCGGCTTATGGCCCAAATATGAAATCATCCGGCTCCGCTCATATTCTGAGTAATCTTTGAGCTCCTTACCGTCTATTTTGATGCTGCCGGTATAAGGGTATAACCCAAGCAAAGATAACCCGAGTGTGGATTTTCCGGAGGCAATTGAGCCTGTTATCCCGGTGATTTCACCCTGTTTGGCTTCAAAACTTATATTTTCAATTATGTTGTCATTAGAACCCGGATAGCAAAAACTGAGCTTTTCTGCCGAAAGTCTTGTACTGTCCCTATTGATATTGCAGGTGGTATCCTTGCTTTCATATTCTGTAAGGTAGGGCTTAATACGTTTCCAGGATACCTGGGATTTTTGTACTGAATTGAAAAGCTTGGCTGCCTTGCTTGCTTTATTTGCCATTGCGGTAAACATTATGATGTAGGTGGAAAAAACGCCCACTGTCCAGGCCCCGTCAATCACCCTGGTACCGCCAAGATATATTACCGTTATTACTCCCAGCATTGCGATTACATTGTAGATGGGCTGCATGGAATTTTCCAGGACATTGGCTTTGATTGCCTTGTTCTGTAAATCCTCCAGTTCAATATTGTACTTTGCCCTGTTTTGAGGTTCCATACCGTTGACACGATAGAGCATGGCATTTTCGATTAAATCATACGTAATGCCGGTAACCTCACTGCTTTTTGTACGGAAGGCAATAGAGTACTTATAAATAACGCTTTTCAGTTTTTCTGCAAGTACCATGGCAACAGGAATAAAAAGAATGGAAAGCAGAGTTATTTTCACATCATATGCAAGCAAAGAGACAATATAAGAAACCATGAGCACACCGGTATCAAATATCTCTGTAGTGAATTTTCTCATACCCTCCACACACAGATCCACATCAGAAATAGCTCTGGTCATTAGATTGCCTGTATCCTCGTTATCCAGCTCTGAAGCACTTTTATGCATGATATTATTATAAATCATAAGCCGCATTGCAGCACTGGTGCTGTTTGCAAAACGCCTTATATAGAAGCGCTTGAAATACCGTAAAAATTGAATAGTTCCAATAATAGCTACAAAGGCAGCTGCAAGTTTTGCTACAGCAGATAGATCCCCGCCGCTGACAATGGAATCTATGAGTTTGCCCTGATATATTGGGCCTAAAACAATTGAAATATTAAAAGCCAATCCAAATATTACAATGCATGCTACAACGAATTTCTCTTTTTTCCAATAATTCATAATTCTGTCAGGTTGTTTGATTGGTTCAATTCTCAGCTTTGCCAAAATACTTCACGTCCCTTTTTATCACATTTACCATCATTTATTTTACACAATTTTAATCATATCTCTTTAAATGCTTTCTTAACTCCATCCAGGATGAGGTTTTTGGACAATTGCTTCATTGCTTTCTGCAAAGGTGTTTTCGGTTCTCTGGCCTCCTGGGTGAGTCCGGCTATTCTTCCGAGCTCAGTATCCATTCCGGTGTTTACTGCCATTGCCGTACCTTTTCCCTTGAGTATTACACTGCCCATGTGAACCATATTTTTTCTGTCATTCAGCCCGGTATCCTTTGCTATTATATCCGCAGTTTTGGCAACACCCATTGATTCTCCGGTCAACTGAGATTCATCTGCTTCCAATCCGTAAGCATCTATAATGCGGGCATCGGCGCTTATATTCACACCGCTTTTCAGTATGAGCATATCCCCGGGCACAATAGAGCTTGTCCTTACCTCTGCAGGCTTGTCGTCACGCAGGACCCACGTTGTAGGCATTGCAAGCTTTTTGAGAGACTCTATGCTTTTCTTGGCTTTATACTCAATGTAAACCTCCACCATTGAAACAGTAATAATGACAAAGATGATTGTTATTGTATCGCCTATTTTTCCCCAAACGCTGTATACGACTCCAATTAGGAGAAGCAGCATTATTAAAGGTTCCTTAAGCTCCTCCCTTAAAATATCCCAGAAAGTTATAGTCTTTGACTGAGTGATCCTGTTTTCCCCGGCTTCCTTCAGGCGTTTCTCTGCTTCATCCGAGCTTAGGCCCTTCGAAATGTCCGAATCCAAGCTGGCTTCAAGGGCTGTTTGCTCCGTTGCCCATGGTGCTTCCGGCTTTTTCATGATAAAATCTCCTCTTGTAATACTCGTTACATTTATATTATCACTTTGTAACGAGTATTACAATACATCATCATAAATATATTCCATTTACCACTTGTCCAATATAGCTTTCATTTTATCACTCCATTCATTGTTTCCTGGCTCGCCGCTCACCGCCCGAAGCTCGTGGTTTATGCTTTCCGCTCTTTGCATGTGCACGGCTGTTCCTTACATCACTGCCTCCCCTTCCTGCAGCACCTTTGGGAGGCTTTATCAGGCACTTATCATCAAAGCCTATCAGATCTTCCCTTCCAGCTGACTTAAGCGCTTTGTATACCAAATCATAGTTTTTGGGATTCCTGTACTGTATCAGTGCCCTCTGCATGGCTTTCTCCTCAGGCTCTCTTGGAACATACACAGGTTTCATGGTCCTGGGGTCAAGCCCTGTATAGTACATACAAGTGGAAAGCGTTCCCGGAGTCGGGTAAAACTCCTGTATCTGCTCCGGGTTATAGCCCATATTCCTTACATATTCAGCAAGTTCAATTGCAGCTTCAAGATCTGAGCCCGGATGCCCCGACATAAGGTAAGGCACAAGATACTGTTCCTTATGGAGGCGTTTATTCATATCAAAATACTTCTTTACAAACCTGTCATATACGCCCTTGCCAGGCTTGCCCATGTATCTGAGCACTTTATCCGACACATGCTCGGGGGCCACCTTGAGCTGACCGCTTATATGATTTTCGCAAAGCTCCTTAAGAAACTCATCGTCCTTGTCGGCCAGCATATAGTCATACCTCAAGCCGGAACGGACAAATACCTTTTTTACACCTGGCAGGGACCTGAGCTTCCGCAGCAGCGCTATATAATCCCTGTGGTCCACCCTGAGGTTCTTGCAGGGTGCCGGATACAGACACTGCCTGTTCTTGCACACCCCTTCCTTGAGCTGCTTGTCGCAGGCTGCATGCCTGAAGTTTGCCGTCGGCCCTCCCACATCATGTATATATCCCTTAAACTCAGGATCATTCAAAAGCTGTTCCGCTTCTTCCATTATTGATTCATGGCTCCTGCTCTGTACCACTCTGCCCTGGTGAAAATTCAAAGCACAGAAAGAACACCCCCCAAAGCAGCCTCTTTGGGAAATCAGGCTGAATTTTACTTCCTTGAGAGCAGGTATCCCGCCCTGCTTCTCATAAATCGGGTGATACTGCCTGGTGAAAGGCAATCGATACACATCATCAAGCTCCATACTTGTCAGTGCAGCCGGAGGTGGATTCTGCACCAGAAACCTTTCCCCGTGAGGCTGTATCAGTACGCTGCCGGTATGATAGTCCTGTTCCCGGTATTGGAACATAAAAGCCTGGGCATATTTTCTCTTGCTCTCTTTAACTTCCTCGTAGCTTGGTATCACAGTAGAGTCCGGTATGTTGCCGAGCTCTGAAGTTACATAGGCTGTACCGTTTATGTAGGTTATATATTTTATATCCATGCCTGAGTCAAGCGCTTCAGCCACTTGTATTATAGGCTTCTCTCCCATTCCGTATATCAGGAGGTCTGCCCTGCTGTCAAAAAGTATTGATCTCCTGACCTGGTCATCCCAGAAATCATAGTGGGCAAATCTCCGTAGGCTGGCTTCAATTCCACCTATTATAATAGGTACATCCTTATAGGCCTCCCTAAGCCTGTTGCAATATACAGTAACTGCCCTGTCAGGTCTTTTTCCCCTGGAGCCTCCGGGAGAGTAAAGGTCCTCACTCCTTGGCTTCTTGCCGGCAGTATAGTGGTTAACCATTGAATCCATATTGCCTGAAGACACCAGAAATGCAAGCCTCGGCTTCCCCAGAGCCTTGAAGGCGTCTGTACTTCGCCAATCAGGCTGCGGTATGATACCCACCTTGTAGCCCCTGTTTTCCAAAACCCGCGCTATTACAGCGTTGCCGAAGCTTGGATGGTCAACATAAGCATCTCCGCTTATAAGTATGAAATCAAGCTGTTCTATATTCCTTTTCTTAATGTCTTCCCTGGATATAGGAAGAAAATCATCCCTGCTAATCAAAAAATCACATCCGTAAATTATTTTTGGCACGTGGCACGTGGAAAGTCTGGGTATTCCTTACAAGAAAAGTATCGTATAACGCTGAAGACACTGAAGCCCACTGAAATGCACGGCGGGGCAAAAATAAAATCAGCCGTGTTTTCCGTGGATTTCCGTGTGTTCCGTGTTACCCGTTCCCCTGTAACCTTGCGGCCCCCCGAGCCATACGTCTACTTTAAAGCAAAGGTCGAAATCGGAGTATAAATCCTTTTCCCGCCCGCTTCCTCGCTTTTTATCAGGGAAATCTCTCTGATCTCAATAGGTTTGAAGCTCTTAAAGTCCACTTTTTCCGTAAGCTTTTCAAAGGGTATCCTGAGCACCAAATCCTGTGCTATTGTTATATGCGGAGTGTAAGCCTTTATTTCCTTTTTCATTCCCAGCCTGTGCATATCCTCTTCAATATCCGAATACAGAGCACCCAGCTTATCCAACTCCCCTGAAAAACCCAACCAAAGGGCATGAATACTTCCCTTACCGTCGAAGTACCCTATTTTATCTATGTTGAGGTGTATTTTCTGGTGCTTTGCTGCGATACCTTTAAGCGCTTTCCCAATATCCACGGTTTTATTCTCCTGAACTTCACCGAGGAACTTGAGGGTCAGATGAAAATTCCATACATATTTAAATCTTCCTTTTTCTGAATTTTCCCGTACAATATTCTGCACCCCTGCAATGCTGTTTTTTATATCCCTGTTAAAATCCGCACCAATAAATGTCCTCATGATCAGGCCTCCCTATATTCAAAGTACAGCTATAAAATATGAAATGACAATAATTATCGCACCAGACACCATTAATATGTATTCCCATCTAAGGCCTTCCCTCGTTTCTACCTCTACCTCTTCTCCGATTTTCGTCTTCCTGAGCTTTGACTTGAGCCTGAAAAAGGGCAGAATGCTCCATATGCCTCCTGCTGCTGCTGTAAACATTCCAACAGTGAATACGTAGTTGCTTATTGCGAAGGTATTTATTGAAAAACCATGTACAAGTAACGCTGCCAGAGCCGGGATTATTGTTCCTGCTGCCGTAATTGCAGCAGCGCTTACTATAGTTTTTACTCTTTTATCCATGTTCTATCCGCCTTTCCAGTTTTATTCTTCCAACCCTAATAGCTTTTTAAGCATAATTCCGTTTATTACGGCCTGGGCCCTGAAATGGTTGTTGAAGCTCACAAAACAATTTCCTGACTGCTCTTCAAGCTCTAATACCTTATCTTTCCATTGCATAAGCTCTTCCTCTTTATAAAGGTAATCATACCTTTCATAGGCTTCCCTATGATTCCACCATTTTTCATCATTTCTTCCGTGAAACCTGACATAGGAAACCCTGGAAGTCCCTATTGCCCTGCGGTCCAAAAGTCCTGATACCGAAGGCTCATCTACGCATACATAACCTAAGCCGTTTGTACGCAGGAATTCCATGGTTTCGTCGTTAGCCCACCTGTTATTCCTGAATTCCACTACCATGTCAAAATCAGCAAACCTTTCTCTTAGGCCAAGTATGTAGTCCATGTTCTCCTTGCTGAAGTGAAACGAATACGGGAATTGTGATACAAGGCAGCCAAGCTTGCGGACCTGCCACAAAACATCCACTGCCCCGAGAAAATCTTCAAAATCCTTATCTTGCGCATCCCTTGTATGAGTCATGGACTGATGAAGCTTGACAGTGAATACAAAGTCATTCCCGGTCTTCTTCTGCATGTTGTAAAACATGAAGGCGTTAGGTATCTTGTAATATGTAGAATTAATCTCAGTAAAATTAAAGGAGCCCGAATAAATGCCCAGCATATCTCCGGGCTTGGTATTATCCGGATAGAATGGCCCCACCCAATCCTTATAGCTGTATCCCGATGTTCCTATATATATCATGACTCTGCACTCCCATCCAAAAATATGAAAGCATAGAAAAAGTATGCAGCCGGTTTGCTGCATACTCTAATTGTATCTGTTTTTTATTTCTTTTTCAATTCTGCTGCCCTCAATACCTCATTGTAGATTTCATCCTCCGTTTTGCCTTCTGCATTTATTACATTTGTAGAAGTCATAACATCTTCCATCCCCATGAAGTTTGAGTCTGCACCTGTGACAACAATAGCATCAAAATTATTCAAAGCTCCCCGGGACTCTTTGTTATAGCTCTCCAATACCTCTATAGAACAATCCTTGCCCTCCAGATATCTTATGACGTTGCTCAGCGGCTTCTCTATGCCTACCTTCTTCATATCAATACCTCCATAAATTTCTTGCTGAAGCAATATAATATTTTTTTATATACAAATATATTGTCCTCTAAATATTTATTTTTTATTCGATTCTGCTTATTATTCGATAACAGCGGCTTTGGCAGTGATAAAAATCAATTCCGGGATACCTGATAATTTTGGGACTATACATTATGGCAAAATTAGTCTAAAATGTTTATTAGGTTTACTGTTGATTAATTATTCCATATTAAATACTTAATCTGAAAAATTTGATTTCTTTGCGGATTTCAAACCTGTAGCTTTTAGCGGTAAGTTTGAAATTTTTGTGTCTATAGAAATTAAAAGAGATAAGGATGATTTATTTGAAAAAGGCAATGGTGAAAAACAAGAAAAACTATGCTACTTTCATGTTCATTCCTGAAAGTCAGTCTACTGTTAAATCCTACAGAATGCCGTTATGGTTTCCCAAATTTGTTACCATATCCATTCTTCTACTTGTTATAGCAGCTGCAGCAAGCTTCTCTATACTATCCTCACTTAAGCTTCAATATGAAATCAGTAAAAACGAAATAGGAAAGCTTACGGCAATCAACAATTCTCAAAAGGTTGAGATTGAAAAGCTCCAGAAAAATTCTGAAGAAATACAAAGACAGCTGGCGGAGAATTCAAAGATACTGGATGAGGTTAAGAAAGCAGTAGGTATTAGCCCCTCATCCACCGTCGAGGCTCCTGGCAGCAGCCCCGTTTCTTTGTTGAACAGCTCTCCTGTCAATCTGCTTAAAGAAGGGACAGGCCCTGATATGTCTGTAAAAATAAAAAATATCGAAGCTGACTTTTCATCACTGACAGATAAGATTGCAGCCCAAAAGCAGGTAATAATTGAATCCATGGGCCCAATAAAAAGTAAACTTGCATATCTGATGGCCAAGCCATCCATTATGCCTGTTGCCGCCTCTATTACTGCCGGCTTTGGCTATAGAAAAAACCCTTTTACAAGCAGAGGCAGCGAGTTCCATAAAGGGGTAGACTTTGCAGCATCCTATGGTAAGACCGTTGCCGCTACCGGCGACGGCATAGTAATGTTCGCAGGTTGGAATGCAGGCTATGGGAAAATGGTAATAATATCTCATGGCTACGGTATTACCACCTTATATGCCCACAACTCAAAGCTGCTTGTAAAGCAGGGTGACAAGGTGAATAAGGGACAAGCCATTTCAAAGGTAGGCAATACAGGCAGGAGCACCGGAACTCATCTGCATTATGAAGTAAAGCTGAACGGAAAAAATGTTAATCCGACTAAATACTTCAATTAATATATACTTCATTAACAAGGGGGTAGTAAAATGTTTGGCTCAGGCAAGAAACCAATAAGCAGCGAGAAAATGGATACACTTATAGGCAAGGGGACAAGCTTCGAGGGTACTGTCAATGCTGAAGGTACTATAAGACTTGACGGCAAGATACAAGGGGGGCTTAACATAACAGGCAACCTGATTGTAGGAGAAGAAGGGGCAGTTAAAGGCAATATTAAAGTTGAAAATGCATTTATTGCCGGAGTCGTAGAAGGTAATGTCATTGCGACCTCCCAGCTTCATATAACTCATACTGCAAAGCTTATAGGAGATATTACAGTAAAGAATGTCATCATTGACGAAGGTGCCGTATTTATAGGAAATTGCAAAATAATAACCGATAATGCTTAATATATGTATAAACCCAAGCCAGAAGTTAGCTTGGGTTTATTTTATCTTATAACGAATAGGGTTGATAGCTATACTGCATTGCTTACTACTGCAGCAATCCTGTCAAGAGGTATATCTGTTACAGAACCTACTGTACGCACATTGCCATAGCCTCCGCCATAGCCTGGCATGCCGTAGCCTGGCATACCGTAGCCTGCCATGCCATAACCGACTGCAGGTCCGCAGCAATTGCCTAATGCACAGCCCGGAGCTGGTCCTATATGAGTTACAAGTCTGACGAAGCACTCATTTACAGAGAGTATGACACCTGTAAAGCCGGAGCCTGACTGCCCTCCGCTTGTGGTGAATATCGTGACAGTCTCCCCTATAAGGCCTGAAAGCAGGTCAAAGAAATTACCGGTAAAGCCGCTTACTCCACCGTAACCTAATCCATTTGCCATTGTTTCACCCCCTTTCCCCTGATTGGGATTCTTGCTTCCCACTTCCATACTATGTACATGCATTGATTTGGTTACAGCATGTATGAAAAAACTTAAGGGAATACTTGGATATGGTTATCCTGTATTCCCTTCTGAAATATATTGATTATCTTTCCCTTAAGTTTGCTATACTGCATTACGTACAACTGCAGCAATCCTATCAAGAGGAATATCTGTTACTGAGCCTACTGTATGAACAGCGCCGCCACCGTAGCCAGGCATAGCATAGCCGCCACCGTAGCCACCCATGCCATAGCCCGGCATGCCATAGCCACCCATGCCGTAGCCTGCCATACCGTAGCCGACTGCAGGTCCGCAGCAATTGCCTAATGCGCAGCCCGGAGCTGGCCCTATGTGGGTAATAAGTCTGACAAAACATGGATTTACAGCGAGTACCACCCCTGTAAAGCCGGAGCCTGATTGTCCCCCGCTTGTAGTAAATATTGTGACAGTCTCCCCTGCGCTCTCCTGAAGAATATCAAAGGTACTACCGCCATAAACATTTCCTGCTGCTACTCCATCAACCATATTGACACCTCCTTTCCAGAATACGTCTTATACCTTTTAATATGCTGGACCGCCAAAACCTGCTGGACCGCCAAAACCGAAGGTTCTCCCAAACCCGCCAAAAGCGATTATAGCGAGTATTATGATAAAGAAGAAGTTTTTCTCCCTGCCCATTGTTGTGCATGATGCCAGGAGAATAAACAACAAAAGGAGTAGAAGGAACCCATTGCTTTTACACAGATCCATAATCGGACTTACTGCTGTTGGAGCTAAGCATCCTGCTGCTGCCACTCCAGGGTTGATATTTGCCATGATGTCACCCCCTTTCTCAATTCCATATTATGTACATGCGTGGATTTGGTGACAAGTTTCTTTATTTAAGCATAAAAGTGAGCAATGGAGCTCACTTTTATGCCCGAGGTGAGTTATGGCATCCGGGTCAGGACTAAGTAATTATATCCCTTCCCACTTCCATATTATGTACTTGCATTGATTTGGTTACAAAAAATCCGGCCTGACCTAATATTTCATAGGCCAGGCCGAACTTTCAACTAATATACTGTTGGACCGCCGAACCCAAAGGTTCTTCCAAAACCGCCAAAAGCGATTATTGCAAGTATTATAATGAATATGAAGTTTTTCTCCCTACCCATTGTTGTGCATGATGCCAGAAGCACAAACAACAAAAGCAGTAAAAGGAACCCATTGTTTTTACACAGATCCATAATCGGACTTACTGCTGCTGGAGCACCGCATCCGGCCGCTGCTATTCCGCTTGCCATATTTTTCACCTCCCTCCCTGATAACTTAGCTATTTTATATGGCAAATCCGCCGCGGCCAAAGCCGGGCAAGATACCGGGGAACAAGAAGAGTACTGCTATCAGTATCAGAATCCAAATCCACCCCGCCCCCCCGAACAGGCCTCCAAAGCCGCACCCACCAAAACCCAGGCTCGGGAGTACGAATATCAAAAGTAATATTATCCATATCCACGAAAAGTTGAATCCGAAAAAGCCTCCGACAGGTGCCGGCGGTGTCCCGCATCCTGCGGCTGTTACAGCATTGGTTGTTCCAAATCCTCCTGCCACAATCTAACCCTCCTTTCACTAAAGGTTGTTCACCTTTCCACTTATATACTATGTACACATTCTGATTTGGTTACATCAAAAAGAGGAGCCATGACCAAAAAATAAAAACAGACATGCATTAAATCGAACACATGTTCGTATAATATTCTAAGGAATACTCTTTATACTCGTGAATTAACTAGGTAATTTAGCAGAATTTGCTTATACCGTGCCAAAGTGAATTTTCTGTGCTTATAAAAACATGATAATATTAAAAATACATAAACCGACTCAATATGTTCTGCGGGGTGTAGTAAATGAAGACACTTAGAAAGCCTATCGAAGCAATAGTACTTTTCAACCTGGAGGGCAACCCTGTGCCTATAAGGTTCAGGTATCTTGATGATGGGTCGGAGCTGGTTACAGTAAAAGTAGACCGAGTGATAAAAGTGGATATTGACAAATTTGCCGGCAACAAAATGATGAAGTTCACCTGTCAAACACACATCGGCAACCAGGTCAAACCCTTCGAGTTCAGATTTGAAATAGATACTTCAAGGTGGTATATATATATAATTTAGGTTTCGAGGTCGCGAGGTTACGGGGTTACGAGGCTACCTGGGTATTCCTTATGGGTACAGGTATGGGTACCTTATAACCTGTGAGTTTCGGAGGGATATGTATGTCCGAGAACAGAATTATCATGCATATTGACGTAAATTCAGCCTTTCTTTCCTGGCAGGCCGTTTATAATCTCCAAAGCGGAGAGAAAGTTGACCTGAGGGAAATACCTTCTGCCGTTGGCGGCAATCAGGCAGACCGGCACGGCATCATACTGGCAAAAAGCACGCCGGCAAAAAAGTACGGAGTTCAGACAGGTGAAGTTATATGGCAGGCAAAGCAGAAGTGTCCGGAATTAGTTATTGTACCTCCTAATTACTATGCCATAGATGTCATAAGAGAAAAATACGGCAATACCGCAGTAATGCGCGCAGTATTTGCCGATTATGAATTTGCCCCCATGACCGGCGGCTCCGGCGCAGAGGACTACCCGGTGATGGGCAGTATACTTTAGCCTTTATACTCCTGCTCCAGTATAGACATTACTACCATCGAGCGGTATCCGTCCTCATGCTTCTTGCATTCCCTCAGTACTCCTTCCTGCACAAAACCCTCGCTGGCATAAAGGCTTATCGCCCTTTCATTGTCGGTATATGCATCAAGCCACAGCCTGTGGTACTTGAGCACCTCAAAGCAGTACTTCTTTATGAACCTTACGCTTGTACGCCCGTAGCCTCTTCCTTTGTCAGCTATAACCATCCGCATGAACTCCAGCTCCCGGTCCTCTCCTCCGATCCCGGCAAGTATTATATAACCTGCAAGCTCTCTGGTAGCAGTATTTACTATTGATATATGCACTTCATCCATACGGTTTATCGCTTCCAGATGCCTTTCCTTCGGCCATACAAATACAAAATTGCTGTTAGCCTTCTCTATGCTAAGTATAAAGTCAAGATATTCCGGCCTGGTAAGGCAAAATGTCAGCTTATCCATCTCCATCAAAGTGTTTATCATATTTTATCCCCCTATATGTTTATCTCCCCCTGAAGTACCACAACAGCATCACCTACAAACTCCAGCCTCCCATCATCGGTTACCCTTATCAATATCTCCCCACACCTTTCAGATGCCTGCAGAGCCCTTAGCTCTCTCTTGTGCAGTATTGCTGACCAGTAAGGTGCCAGCACGGTGTGGACAGAGCCGGTAACAGAGTCTTCGTTTACCCCTGCCCAGGGGTTGAAATACCTTGATACAATATCATAGTCTCCGTCCCCTTCTGCAGTAACCCCAACCCCCTTAATAGTGAAACAGGTCTTCGCAGCCTTCATTTTCTCAAAGTTCGGCTTGAGGCTCCTGACATCCTTCTCGCTGTTAAGACGGACTACAAGCTTGCCGGTGTTTTTGCCATATATAATCTCCTTATATTTCCGGATGCCCATGGCTTCAAGAAGATCAGAGACAGGACCGGATTCCCGGGGCTCGTCTTGAGGAAAGTCCAAGGTGAATCCGCTTTCATGCCTCCGGCTTTCAAGCTCTCCGCTCATAGATTTGAACAATATTCTGTCACCGTGAAAACCAAGACAGTCAAATATAACCTTGGAGGCAGCAAGAGTTGCATGACCGCATAGAGGCATTTCCATCTTCGGGGTAAACCACCTTATGGAATACGATACAGCTTTTGTAGAACCATTACCCTCCAACCCTTTTATAAATGCTGTTTCGGAAAGGTTCATTTCAGCAGCTATATCCAGGAGTACTTCATCCTCAAGGCCACTATCCATAAGGCAAACAGCTGCGGGGTTTCCTTTGCATGCCTTGCTGGTAAAGGCATCAACCTGATAAACGGATATTTTCAAAAAACCACCTCAAAAATTAAAATACATAATTATTCCAATTATAATTATATACTATGTGAATGAAATATCAACCAAAAAGACATGCTCCTGATGGAACATGTCTTTTGTTCGTTTAACTGTTGATTACCTTTTCGAATCTTTCCCTGACCTTCTTCTCTCCCATGACCTGCATTATTTCATAGAGGTCAGGAGTATTCTTCCTGTTTGTAACAGCTACCCTGATAACCCCTGTGACATCTCCAACATGGCCTTTATAAACCCCCGGGTTCTTTTTGAAGGTCTTGACATCTTTCGAATATCCCATTGCTTCGCAGAATTCCTTTACTCTTTCAAACCACTTATCCTTGTCGTCAGCATGAGTATAAACCTTTGCATATTCGCTTACAAGCCTCCTAGCCTCTTCATGTGGCACTGCTTCCGGAAAGTTGTAGCCGTTTTCCACATCCCTGGCAAACAATTCATCAAAGAAATAGAATATAGTCGGTTTGACATCCAACCATTTTGCCAAATCCTTTCTCGGTTTTTCACCGCCTCTGTCAATGCTGAATATTCTCTTGCCATACTGCTCATCTCCTGAGAGAAGGCTCCAAAGCTCAGAATCATATTCCTTTGCCCATTCCAGCGACATATCATATACTTCCTCTGCCTCCATTGCGGCAACAATATCTTTGCTCATATCCGTGAGCTTTACTATATCAAACATTGCGCCGCTCACACTCATTCTTTCCAGTTCAACCTTGAAATTGGTATTGGGCTCTGTAGGGTTCTCCCTTCTCCAATCTTCAAAATTAGAGTTTACCAGGTTTACAAGATATTCAATTACAGAGATACTTGGATAACCCTGTTCATGATAGAAGCTTACATCTGCCTCAGGGTCCTTTCTCTTACTCAGCTTCCTTTTGGAATTTCCTTCAATCTTCATTATAGGGGATATATGTGCAAAATAAGGCTTCTCCCATTCAAGCATTTCAAAGAGCTGTACGTGCAGCGGAGCTGAAGACAGCCATTCATCACCTCTTATTACATGAGTAGTCCTCATAAGGTGGTCATCCACTACATGGGCAAAGTGATAGGTCGGCAACCCGTCAGACTTTACCAGCACTATATCCTGATTGTTTTCCGGCATTTCCACATCGCCCTTTATTAGATCCTTGAATACGATTCTGCTGTCCGGATTGTTTGGAGTCTTTAAACGCAGTACAAAGGACTTTCCCTTTGAAAGCTCCTCCTTTACCTGCTCCAGAGTGAAATTCCTGTGAACAGCATACTCTCCGTAATAACCGGGAGTTACCTTTTTTTCTTCCTGCCGGCTTCGTATTTCATTCAAGTCCTCCTCAGAACAGAAGCATGGGTATGCAAGCCCCTTTTCTACCATGCGTTTTGCAAACACCTTGTATATTCCCATTCTTTCACTTTGCTTGTATGGTCCATAGCCGCCCTTCTCCTCATCAACGTCTGTCACGCCTTCATCAAAGTTGATGCCGAAGCTGGAAAGGGCTTTTACTATATTGGCAACTCCGCCTTCTACCTCACGTTTCTTGTCAGTATCCTCAACCCTCAGAAAGAATACTCCATTGCTTTGATGGGCAAGTCTCTCCGACACAAGAGATGCGTATAAGCTTCCCATATGCACAAAGCCCGTAGGGCTGGGGGCAAATCTGGTTACCTTCGCTCCTTCGGTCAGCTCCCTTTTGGGATATAACAGTTCGTAATATTCCGGAGCTCTTTCAATATCCGGGAATAGCAAATCTGCCAATTCCCTGTTTGCTGTCAAGTTATGCATTATAACAAACCACCTTTCAAGTGCATGTCTTCTGATTTTACTGTCCTGTAAGCTTTGAGGCCCATTTCTGAGCCTTATAAAGTATTCTTTCCTCATCAAGAGTAATAAGGTGTCCGCCTTCCATCACCAAGCTGCCGTCTATTATAACCGTCTCTACGTCTGCAGAGTTTCCGGAATAGACAATTGCCGACTTTATGTTGTACTTCGGATAATAATGGGCTTTATCCGTGTTCAGCACTATAATATCTGCAGCTGCACCTATTGACAGCCTTCCTGCGCTTTCAAACCCAAGAGCTCTGGCACCTCTTGAGGTAGCCATCCTCATAACCTCATCCACCGGCAGGGCCGTAGGGTCATCAGTAAATACTTTCTGCAGGTATGTCGACATCCGCATTTCCTCCAGCATGTCAAGATTGTTGTTGCTTGAGGCTCCGTCAGTTCCCAGGCAGACATTTATGCCCTTCGAAAGCATCTTGACCACCGGTGCAACCCCGCTTGCCAGCTTCATATTGCTTCCCGGATTATGTACTACATTTACCTTGCGGGCAGCCAGAATTTCAAGGTCGGCATCATCAACTGCAACACAGTGCGCTGCAACCGTCCTATCATTTAAAAGCCCAAGGTCATCAATATATTTTACAGGTGAACGCCCGTACTTTTCAATACAGTTTTTCACCTCTTCCTTTGTCTCGGAAAGGTGTACCTGTACCGGTATCCCTTTTTCCCGCGAATACTCGGCCACTTTTCTGAGGTATGCCTCTGAACAGGTATATACCGCGTGGGGTCCCAGCATTACCTTTATACGTCCGTTGCAGCTGTTATGATATTTTTCATAAAGCTCCAGGTTCTCCTGAAGCCTGTAGTCGAGCTCCTCTTTCCCCGACTCCCCCTGAAGCCCCCTGGACAATGCGGCTCTCATTCCCGACTCAGCAGCTGCACGGGCAGTGCTTTCCATAAAGAAGTACATGTCCGCAAAGGTTGTTGTACCGCTTTTAATCATTTCAACCATGGCAAGCAGGCTTCCCCAATACACTGCTTCATCAGTAAGCTTGTCTTCAAGAGGAAATATCTTTGTGAAAAGCCAATCCATAAGCTTCATGTCATCGGCATAGTTTCTGAACATTGTCATTGCAGGGTGGTTATGGGCATTTACAAAGCCGGGCATCACAGTCCTGTCCTTACAGTCGAGCACCTTTGAGTACCCTATCTCAAGGCTGTTCCCACTTTCGCCTATATAATCAATTTTATTATCCCGTATTCCGATGCTGCCTTCATTTATTATGTCGTCATTTTCATTAAGTGTTACAATCCGGGCATTTTTCAGCAATATATCCATGAGCTATTCTCCCCAGCCTCTCAGGTATTCCACCTGTTCCTCTGTAAGCTTATCAATCTTTATCCCGAGAGCATTAAGCTTCATATTTGCAACTTTTTTGTCTATTTCCTCCGGTACCTGATATACCTTGTTCTGAAGCTTTCCCTTGTTCTCACTGATATATCTTGCAGAAAGCGCCTGAAGCGCAAAGCTCATATCCATTATTTCGGCAGGGTGCCCGTCACCTGCGGCAAGGTTCACAAGCCTTCCGTCTGCGAGAAGGTTTATTATCCTTCCGTCCTCCATGACATATCCCATTATATTGTTTCTCATTATCTTTTTTTCTTTGCACAATGCCTCCAAATCCGGCTTCCAGATTTCCACGTCGAAATGGCCGGCGTTTGCGAGCACCGCTCCGTTCTTCATAGCCTTGTAGTGCCTTCCTGTGATAACCTTTTCACAGCCGGTTACTGTCACGAAGAAATCTCCTAAAGGCGCCGCATCATCCATGGACATTACCCTGAAACCGTCCATATATGCCTCAATAGCCTTTATCGGGTCAATTTCACATACTATTACATTGGCGCCAAGGCCTTTGGCTTTCATAGCCACACCCTTGCCGCACCAGCCATAGCCTATTACCACTACATTCTTACCGGCAACTATAAGATTGGTGGTCCTCATAATTCCATCCCATACCGACTGGCCTGTGCCGTACCTGTTGTCAAACAGGTACTTGCAGTAAGCATCATTAACAGAAATCATCGGGAATTTCAGCAGTCCTTCTCTATCCCGTGCCTTAAGCCTTAATACCCCAGTAGTAGTTTCCTCGCTGCCTCCTATGATATTTGGTAGCAGCTCCTGTCTTTCTCCGTGCAGCAGGTGCACCAGGTCTCCCCCGTCATCTATCACTATATCAGGGCGTATGTCCAGAGCTGCGTTCAAATGCTGGTTATACTCCTCATGAGTGGCATTATACCATGCATATACATTAAGCCCATCCTCCACCAGTGCTGCAGCAACATCATCCTGAGTCGAAAGGGGATTGCTTCCGGTTACGGAAACCTCTGCTCCCCCTGCCTTCAATACCTTGGAAAGATATGCAGTCTTAGCTTCAAGATGAATGGACATTACAATTTTCTTTCCTGCAAATGGCTGTTCCTTTATAAATTCCTTCTCTATTGCCGACAGCACAGGCATATAGCCCTTCACCCATTCTATCTTCCTATGCCCTGATTCCGCTTTATTAATATCCCTTATTATACTCTCTCTCATATTTTTTCCTCCATATGTAATATTAGTCTCTAGTCACTAGCTGCGAGATTCGAACAGGGCTTCGAAGTCTTTGCCCTGAACCTAGAGACTAGCGACTAGTGACTCGTGACTGACCTATAATTAATTAAAGCCCGGCAGGCTTAGCTGTCGAGCTTAAATATTATTCTTTCACTGTCTTTGACCAAGAATCCTTTAACCCGACTATCCGGTTGAACACCGGCTTATCCTTTGTAAAATCCTTATTGTCCGTACAGAAATAGCCCATCCTCAGGAACTGATAGCCTTTTCCCAAGGCCGCCTCTGCCAAAATCGGCTCAACCTTGCAGCCGGTCAGCACCTCAAGAGAATTTGGATTCAGATCATCCTTGTATTCCCGGCCTTCCTCCCCGGGGTTCGGTACTGCAAAAAGCTGATCGTATAAACGAACCTCCGCGTTTAAAGCATGGGTGGCGGAAATCCAGTGGATCGTTCCCTTTACCTTGCGTCCGTCAGGAGAGTTTCCGCCTCTGGAAGCCGGGTCGTAGGTGCAGTGAACCTCAGTAATTTCTCCTGTTTTCGGATCTTTGACGACACTTTCGCATTTTATGAAATAAGCACTCTTAAGTCTTACCTCACCGCCCGGATAAAGCCTGAAGTATTTCTTTGGCGGGTTCTCCATAAAATCCTCCTGCTCGATATAAAGCTCGCGGGAGAAGGATACTTTGCGGGTACCGCTGTTTGGATCCTCCGGATTGTTCTCAACTTCAAATTCTTCTACCTGATTTTCCGGATAATTATCTATAATTACCTTTAAAGGGCGAAGTACTGCCATAACACGGTCCGCTTTTTTGTTCAGGTCCTCCCTTATGCAGTGTTCAAGAAGTGCATAATCCACAGTACTGTTTGTCTTTGCCACACCAATCCTGTCACAGAAGTCCCTGATAGCGGAAGCAGTATAGCCTCTTCTTCTGAGGCCGCATAAGGTTGGCATTCTGGGGTCATCCCACCCGCTTACAATACCTGTTTCTACCAGCTCCCTCAAATACCTCTTGCTCATGACAGTATAGGTAAGATTCAACCTGGCAAATTCAATCTGTCTTGGTTTGTGTTCTGCCTCACATTCATCTACGACCCAATTGTACAATGGCCTGTGATCCTCGTATTCCAATGAACAAAGCGAATGAGTAATACCTTCCAAAGCATCTGAAAGCGGATGCTGGAAGTCATACATCGGATAAATGCACCACTTGTCTCCCGTTCTGTGGTGATGTGACTTCAATATTCTATACAGCACCGGATCTCTCATATTGAGGTTTGGTGCCGCCATATCAATTTTAGCACGAAGGGTTCTTGTACCCTCAGGAAATTCTCCCGCCCTCATTCTTCTGAACAGGTCCAGATTTTCGGAAACTTCCCTGTCCCTGAAAGGACTGTTTTTCCCGGGCTCAGTAGGCGTACCCCTGTATTCTCTTACCTCTTGCTGGCTCAAATCGCATACATAAGCCTTGCCTTTTTTGATAAGAAATTCTGCAAATTCATAAAGCTTTTCAAAATAATCAGATGCGTAGAAAAGCCTATCCTCCCAGTCAAATCCAAGCCACCTGATATCCTCCATGATAGATTCCACATATTCCACATCTTCCTTGATGGGATTGGTATCATCAAACCTCAGGTTGCATAATCCCTTATATTTTTCCGCCGTACTGAAGTTGATATACATGGCTTTACAATGTCCTATATGCAGATATCCATTAGGTTCGGGAGGAAAACGGGTATGCACCTTGTCGTATACTTTTTCCTCCAGGTCCTCATCGATGAAGTCATGTATGAAGTTAGAATATCCTTTAGACTCATCATCAGCCTGATCAGTACTTTCCAAAATACTTTTATCTACATTTTCACTCATTGAACCTCTACCTCCTACGTCTTTGTGCCTTCGCCATTAATATGTTGAATATTATACTACATATAATATAGAAATTCTATAATAGAATTAATACGTCCCCCGTGGCCTCGTAACCCCGAAACCTCGTAACCAAGACCTCAGCGCCCCGCTATATAACCTTATATTCTCCCTTTTTCACGTAGGTAATGCATATAAATGCCAGGAGGAAGAAGCACAATGCCAGTATGAAAAGCACTCCGTAGCCCACCAGGTCAATCACCTTTCCAAACAGCGGAGGCCCAAGGATTGCTGACATTGAAGAAAAGAAATAATACAGTCCTGTATAAGCGCCGATTTTATTATCAGTCGTCATCTCCACCACCATGGGATAGGAGTTGATATTTACAAAAGCCCAAAACATACCGCCTATAAGCATTAGCCCCCTTATTACCGTTATATCCTTTGAAAACAGTATCACGGCAAATACTGCCATAAGTCCTGTAAGACCTATTTTTATTGTTTTTTTCCTGCCTATCCTTGTGGCTATAAAACCGCTGGGTATGGCAAAAATGAGGAAGGAAAAGGAGAAAAAGCCTAATGTAAGGGCTGCAGCACTCTCCTTTATTCCAAGGTGTTTTACGCCATAAAGGGTGAACAAAGCTTCAACTCCCTGGTAGCCTATGAACCAGAAGAAAATCGCAAACAATATGAATAAAGCACTCTTGTCCTTGTCGGACAGAATTTCCTTAAAAGCGGATATGATTCCCGAGCTTTCCTTATCCTCCGACACCGGCGCTGAAGGTTCCTTTATTGCCTTATAAAGAATTATTATAGCCAGTATCATTAATATGGATGTGCCCATAAAGGGCATGTGCTTATCATAATCATAAATTCTTGAGCCTACAAAGTAAGCCAGCAGTGCACCAAATCCTCCCATGAAGTTTATTATGCCATTGGCCTTGCTTCGGAGCGGCGATGGAGTCAAATCAGGCATAAGGGCTACTGTAGGAGCCCTATATACGCTCATAATTATGTTGAAGAACATTACTATCGTTATAAGGCTTGCGAGACTGAACTCATAGGGTATAAGAAAGAAGAAGGCAGCAGATACGGGTATTCCTACAAGCAGATAAGGCATTCTTCTTCCGTATTTTGTATTTGTCCGGTCACTCAAAGCCCCGAAGAAGGGTTGGAGAGTTATAGCAGCTATATTGTCGAAAGTCATTATTATACCGATTATAAAGGCGCTTTCTATATACTTGTTAAGGAATATGGGCACAAAGGAATTGTAAAGAGACCATGTGATGCTTATGCAAAAAAAGCCCAACCCAAGTAAAAAGGTATTCGCGTAATTCAACTTGCCGTTATTCACCCAGAGCACTCCCCCCTCTATTTTTTCAAAGCCTTCAGTATTCTGTCGGGATAATTGGTTATTATACCGTCAACACCCATTTGGACAAGGTTCTTGACATGGTTTGGATCGTTTACTGTAAACACATTTATTATGAAGCCTCTCTTCTTAAGCTCCACTGCGATTTCCGGCTTCAAAGCCATATAGAAGGGATGGGCACATTCACAGCCCACAGCCTTCATATAGTTCCACGGCTCAAAAAGCCCTTCCATGTAAAGGATTCCTGTCTTTGCACCCGGGGCAATCTGTTTGACAGTATTTACAGAATAGTGGTTAAAGGAGGATATTATGACTCTATCCTGAAGTCCGAAGGCTGTCACTTTCTCCATAACCTTTTCCTCAATTCCCGGGTACAGTATTATTCCGCTCTTTATTTCAGCATTCAGCAGCAGTCCGTTTTTCGTCACAAGCTCCAGCAGTTCCGAAAAAAGTGGTATCCTTTCGTTTTTAAATTCCTTTCCGAACCGGCTTCCTGCATCCAGCCTCCTGATATCAGCAAGCTTCATATCCTTTATGAAGCCTTTGCCGTCTGTAGTGCGGTCTGCTGTTTCGTCATGACATACTACAAGCCAACCGTCCTTTGACATCTGTACATCACACTCTATACCGTCACTTCCAAGCTCCACAGCCTTTCTGAATGCAGCCATGGTGTTTTCCGGTGCATAGCCCGAGGCCCCTCTGTGTGCATATACCAGAGCCCTTTTACCAGCTGCAAAGATATTTAACAATATAATCACCTCCCCGCGACAATTTATTGTTCATATAACATCTTTACATATGCTTTATTATGCTTTCTGTTCCGGTTCCGGTTCATCAAACTCTTCAGCTATTCTGGCAAATTTTTCAATTTTCTTTTGTACCTTATAGTATACTGTGTTTTCAGGGTAGCAGCCGTTTTCATCCCTGATTCCGGCAGGCACATCAGTAAGAATCTCTATACCTTCATCTATGCTCTTGACCGGATATACATGGAATTTGCCTTCCCTGACTGCTTCCACAACCTCATCCTTCAGCATAAGATTAACAACATTCTGCCATGGTATCATAACTCCTTCATTTCCATTGAGGCCCCTGGCCTTACAGGTCTGGAAGAAGCCCTCTATTTTTTCGTTGACTCCCCCTATGGGCTGTATCTCACCTTTTTGGTTAACTGATCCTGTCACTGCAATATATTGCTTCATTGGCAGTTCCGCCAGGCTGGATAAAAGGGCATACAGCTCGGTGCTGGAAGCACTGTCTCCCTCAATGCCGTCATAAAGCTGTTCAAAACAGATGCTGGCTGAGATTGTAAGAGGGAATTCCTGTGCAAACTTATCTCCAAGATAGCCCGTAAGTATCAGCACGCCTTTATCATGTATGCTGCCGCTCATTTCAACTTCCCGCTCAATATTGACAATACCTTTTTCCCCGGCATAAGTCACTACCGTTATCCTGCTGGGCTTTCCAAAGGTATAGTCCCCGAAGTCAAGAACCGAAAGCCCGTTGAGTTGCCCTACCACCTTTTCCTCTGTAGAAATCAGAACTACTCCTGTATCTATGAGCTCCTGCATCTTTTCTTCTATCCGGTTTGAACGGTAAATTTTCTGCTCAATGGCCCTTTTTACATGACTGCCGGAGACTATTGCAGCCTCATCAATTCTTGCCCATGCATCAGCTTCATATAATATTTCAACAATATCGTTGAATCTGGTAGAAAGCTTATCCTTATGCTCTGCCAGCCTTCTGCTATGCTCTATCACAGCAGCCACGGCCGATCTGTCAAAGTGCATGAGCCCTTTATTCTCACAATGAGAGCTTATGAAGCTGGCGTACTTCATGTAGTTTTCCTTACTGCTGCTCATGTCAATATCAAAGTCGGCCTTGACTTTGAAAAGCTTCCTGAAGTCCTCATCATAGGTATACAGGGTTTGGTACACATAGGAGCTTCCTATAAGAACAACCTTTACATTCAGAGGAATTGGCTCCGGCTTTACTCCTCCGGATACGATTCCTGACATTGAAAAAATATTTTCAACAGTTATATTCCCGGTCTTTATGGCCCTTTTTATACCTTCCCAGCTTTCAGGATTTCTCATAAGATCGGACATGTTGATTACTATATAGCCTCCGTTGGCTTGATGAAGCGAGCCCGCCCTTATCTTGGTAAAATCTGTTGTAAATACACCCATATTGCTTTCATATTCAATCTTGCCCAAAAGATTATAGTATTTGGGATTGGATTCGAAAATAACCGGGGCTCCCTTTGTATCCCGGTTGTCTACAACAAGGTTTACCTGGTATTTTATTGTAAAATCCTTTTCCCTGATTCTTTCGACAAAATCCATGCTGTCAGTGCGTCCGGCCTCCAGATTTCTGAAATCCTCTATGTTGTGTATTACATCCTTCTGAACAGCCTGGAGGTATTCAAGCACATTCTTAAACCCTCCGAACTTCTCTTTAAGCTCCATTATCGGCTGTTCAACAGCAAGCAGTGCTATCTTTGTTTCCAACTGGTCAATCTTATCCCTTGCCGACTTTTCTATATCTTTTATACGCTTCATCGTCTCCAGGAGTTTTCCCTGCACTATGAAGGAATTATCCTCCAGCTTCTTCCTGTCCTCAGGGCGCATCTCCATGTAGTCCTTATCTTCAATCGGCTTTCCTTCATGAATCGGGATGGTCATAAGCCCCTGCTCGCTCTTTTTTATAATGAAGCCCTGTTCCTTCGCAAACACATTGAACAATTCCATCTGTTCAGAGCTTTTTTCCTGATATTCCTGAACAATCTGGCTCTTCTGCTTTTCATACTCTTCGCCTTCAAAGGCCTTCGGAATCTTTACCTTAAGCTCCTTCAGAAGCTTCTTCATATCCTTCTGCAGCCTATATCCCATTCCAGCCGGCAGATTTATGCTCATGGGTTTGTCGGGATTCTTGAAATTGTGCACGTAGCACCAATCATCAGGAGCCTTTTCATTTGCAGCTATCCTGCTTATTATTGATTTTGTATAGCTGCTTCTTCCCGTACCTGTCAGTCCTGATACATATATATTATAGCCGGCTCTTTTGATTGCAAGGCCAAACTCCATTGCAGCAGCTGCCCTGCCCTGCCCTATTATACCGACCAATGGATTCAATTCCGCAGTAGTCTCAAAATCAAACTCATTATAATCGATCTTGTTGCTCAATTCTTCAGGAGCCAACTCTCTAAATTTTCCCATGCAGCAATCTCCTCTCGATATCAAGTGTAGTGGACTAAATAATTAATACCATTATATTAAATTTATACCTCTAATGCCATAGAATCCGCAAAACGTTTTTTATCTGGACTTCGCATCAAAAAATGCCAGTGCTATGAATTTTGGAAGCCTCATCATTCTTATTATTCTCTTTGGTTCTTTAATAAGCCTGTAAAACCATTCCAGCCCTGCTCTCCGGAAAAACTCCGGCGCTCTTTTTGCCCTGCCTGCAATTATATCCAAGCTTCCTCCTATTCCAATAGCAATTTTGACCTTCAGCTCATCTCTATGCTTGTATATAAACTTCTCCTGCTTTGGAGCGCCCAATGCAACCAAAAGAATATCTGCATGGGAGTTGTTTATATCCTTTATAATTTTATCCTCGGAATCTGCCTCAAAATAACCGTTTCTGGTACCTGCTATTTTGAGGCCGCTGTATTTTTCGGTAAGCTTGATGGCAGCTTCAGCAGCAACACCCTCCTTGCCTCCCAAGAGGTATATGCTGCTGCCTTTTTTATCGGCTATTTCCATGAGCCGCATAGTCAAATCAAAGCCTGCAACCCTCTCTTTAAACGGAGTGCCATAAAACCTGGAAGCAATCACAACTCCAATACCATCGGGAACAACCAGCTGCCCTTTATTAAGTATCTCTTCAAACTCCCTGTCCTTGACAGCCTCAACAAGTATCTCACTATTCGGAGTAAAAACCATGTTGCATGTATCTGTTTCAAGATATTCCGCCAGCATGTCTGCTGCCTCGTCTATATTTACATTGTTTATATTTACTCCTACTATTTCAGCTTTTTCTCCCATACAACACCAATCCCTTACCTCTATATTGTTCTTATTAGTAATTCTTAGTAATATTATAACATAGCATAAACACATATAATCAAGGTTTATCTAATTATGGCATGATAATACAATTTGAGCGTTATATAAAGATTGCGCAGCAATCTTCCGGTCTCGAGGTTTCGGGGGAATGAGAAACACTGAAGGAAGGATATGTCATCCTGAGCAAAGCGAAGGATCTTAAGCCTGTAAGGAATACCCTGACTTGCCTCGCAACCCCGCGACCTCGTAACCTCGTAACCTAAAGAATGCTTCGCATTCTTCTACCAAAACGCCTATACAAATTCAGCGAAACAGTGCTATAATGTGAATTGTAATAATCATGCAACATTTGTCACTATTTAGGGGAATTAGGAATTGTTATACTTATATATTGCAAATAAGAAAAATAACTATAAATCTATGCGATAAGGGGTAGAATGTATTGGAAAAAATATTAATAGAAGGCTCACACAGACTTTCCGGCGAGGTCAGTATCAGCGGGGCCAAGAATGCAGCAGTAGCAATACTGCCTGCAACAATTCTGGCAGGTTCGCCTTGCATCATAAAAAATCTTCCCATGGTCAAGGATGTCACATATCTTAGAGATATGCTTCTGCAAATGGGCGGAAAAATTCAAATAATTGACAAGGATAAGATATCAGTTGATGCTACCGGAATCAGTACCTATAAAATAGACCTGGATCTGGCTAAACGTATGAGAGCCTCATACTACTTCCTGGGTGCGCTGCTCGGAAGATTTAAAAAGGCTGAAGTGCCATTCCCGGGAGGCTGTGAAATCGGAGTTAGGCCTATAGACCTTCATCTCAAGGGTCTGGAGGCTTTAGGCGCCAAAATTAAAATATCCCATGGCCTTATAAAGGCAAAAGCGGATGAACTTGTGGGTGCGAGAATATGTAGTCAGCGTAGGGGCGACCATAAACATAATGCTTGCTGCATGTATGGCAAAAGGTGTAACTACAATCGAAAATGCAGCAAAGGAGCCTTACATAGTAGATACTGCCAATTTTCTCAATGCAATGGGTGCCAATATCAAGGGCGCCGGTACCGATGTGATTAAAATCAAGGGGGTAGACTCCCTTGGAGGCTGCGAGCACAGCGTGATACCCGACCAGATGGAAGCAGGAACCTATATGATTGCTGCAGCTGCCACAAGGGGGGATGTGCTTGTCAAAAACATCATACCGACACATCTTGATTCAGTATCCGCAAAGCTTAGAGAAATGGGTGTTGAAATAACCGAATATGAGGATTCCATAAGAGTTAAAGCCTCAGCAAGGCCAAAGGCGGTCAATATAAAAACCATGCCGTATCCGGGTTTCCCAACGGATATGCAGCAGCCTATGAGTGTACTTCTCTCCGTCTCTGAAGGCACTGCTATCGTAACAGAAAGCATATTCGAGTCCAGGTTCAAATACTTTGACGAACTTAAAAGAATGGGTGCAAAAATAAAGACAGAAGGCAGAGTAGCAGTAATTGAAGGTGTATCAAAGCTTTCCGGAGCCCCGGTCTATGCCACCGACCTCAGGGCAGGTGCGGCAATGGTTGTTGCAGGCTTGACTGCAGAAGGCAAGACAACTATAAGCAATATAGGCTATATTGACAGAGGCTATGAAAGTCTTGAAGAAAAACTGATAAATCTTGGAGCAAAGATAAGGCGCATAGATGAGGAATAAAATATCAAATGGAAATATTCAGGCGGGCAGCAGAAATTATGCTCTAATAGTAAATAACGACAATATAAGCCTGAAAAAGAAGTAAATATTAATTCGGAGGCATGACATGTACAAGTACAATATACTGATTACTACCATGCGCCTTGATATAGGCGGTGCTGAAACTCATATAACAGAGCTCGCCAAGGGGCTTTACCGTGAAGGCTTTAAAGTCGTTGTGGCATCTACGGGGGGCGTATATGAAAAAGAGCTTACAGAAAACAATATCAAGGTGTATCACGTACCCTTGGACAACAAGAAACCTCACAACGTAATAAAAGCTTACAACCAGCTGAAAAATATAATTACAGAAGAGGAAATTGACTTGGTGCATGCCCATGCTCGAATTCCCGGATTTATCTGCGGCCTGCTTCATAAGAGGATGGGGTTCCCTTTTGTGACCACTGCCCACGGAACCTGGAAAACCGGTTACGGGCTGCGATACATTACCAATTGGGGGCAGAAGACTGTAGCTGTAAGCGAGGATATCAGGAAGTACCTTCTGGATAATTATAAAATAGACGATAAGGATATTAAGGTTACAATCAACGGGATAGACACTGATAAATTTTCACCTGCCATTGATTGCTCGGACATAATGACTGAGTTTAAGCTCAGGCCGGAAGACAGGAAAATAGTATATATAAGCAGATTTGACAGTGACAGGAGCTACATAATAAGCAAGCTTATGGAAATCATCCCGGAGCTTGCAGAAAAAATCCAAAACCTTAAGGTTATAATGGTGGGAAGCGGAAATATCCTGGATTCGGTAATGGAGAAGGCACAAGAGATAAATAGCCTTACCTCCCGGGATACAGTTATTGTTACGGGCTCCCGCACTGATATAAATAAATTTACTGCCCTGGCAGACCTGTTTATAGGCTTTGGCCGTTCTTCCCTGGAAGCATTGGCTGCGGGAAGGCCGCTTATACTTGCCGGAAATGTAGGCTATATAGGAATACTGGATGAAAGCAGCCTTGATGCAGCAATAAAGTCCAACTTTTCCGGACGCGGAAAAAGCAAAGCGGAAAGTGAGCCCTTCAAAAATGATATTATTAAAGTGCTGCTGCAAATGAGCGAAGACGAGAGAAAAACACTTGGTGCTTTTGGCCGCAGCTTGATTGAGAACAGATATTCTTTACGGAGAATGGTACAGGATAACATAGAAGTATACCTGCAGCTTTTGGAGCAGAAATAATAGAAACAAGCTTAAAGGGGACAAACCTATGTATGACGTTATGATATCGGGTTACTACGGCTTCGGGAACAGCGGCGACGATGCCATACTGCTGGCTATTATAGATAACCTGAGAAGTATAAAAAAGGATATACGTATTGTGGTGCTTTCCAAAAAACCAAAGGATACTGCCGCATACTATGGAGTAGATTCCATCGACCGCTTCAATCTTTTCGAAGTGATACGGACAATGAAAAAAACCAGACTTTTTTTAAACGGCGGCGGGAACCTCATTCAGGATGTTACCAGCACCCGTTCACTTATGTATTATCTGACAACTATATATCTTGCCAAGCGTATGGGGCTTAAGGTCATGCTTTATGCAAACGGAATCGGGCCGGTAAGCAGGGGCTCCAACAGGTATCTTTGTTCAAGGATAATAAACCTCGTGGATGTAATTACTCTGAGAGAGGAATCGTCCAGTCTTGAACTTTCGGCTTTGGGTATAAAAAAACCCGAAATCATAGTCACTGCAGACCCTGCGCTGGGCCTTCCGTCAGCGGATTTTAAGGAAGTAGAAAGCATATTCTCCAGGGAGGGAATCTCTACAGATCGTCCGCTGGTTGGGTTTTCCATCAGGAAATGGGCAGGCTATGACAGGTACAGCCAGATAATTGCTCAGGCAGCTGATTACCTGGAAGAAAGACATAATGCAAAATCAGTATTCATACCGCTGCATTTTCCATCAGACCTGTCTGTTGCAGAGGATATAGCCACAAAAATGAAGCATACGCCCTTTATACTAAAGAGCAGTTATGGCATAGATAAAACTCTGGGAATTATAAAAAAGCTTGACCTGGTGCTGGGAATGCGGCTTCATGCCCTTATATACGCAGTAAGCCTTTCAGTGCCGGTCATCGGCCTTATATACGACCCCAAGGTTCAGGGCTTTCTTGAATATGTGAAGCAGCCCTCTGCTGGAAATGTAGCAGACTTGGAGCTGGAAAGCCTCAAGAAGTTGATTGATGAGGTATGGGGCAAAAGAGATGAAATAAAACAGCAGCTTAATGAAGGCAACAAGCTGTTGAAGCAAAAAGCATTTGAAAATGCGGAGATTGCAATAAGACTTTTAGAAAAATAGTTAATGAGGTGCATTCGCACCTCATATTTATTAATGTACAGTAGAAATTTAACATTGTCATTCTGAGCGCAGCGAAGAATCTTATTTACTAAAGCTTTCGGATAAATCATTCCATTGTGGATTTATACTTTCTATTAAATCCTTCTTCTTCTGCCTTGTCCAACCCTTAATCTGCTTTTCTCTTGCAATTGCAGCCTTTATATCAGTTGTACTATCGAAATAGACTAATTTATTTACATTATACTTCTCGGTAAATCCCTTAACTAGCTTGTTCTTATGTTCATACAAGCGTCGTTCAAGATCATTGGTTACACCTGCATATAGAACTTTATTTGTCCAATTTGTCAATATGTAAACATAGTACATATAACACACCTCACGAAAAGATTCTTCACTTCGTTCAGAATGACAGATAAAATGTTCCACAATACTCTTCTTATATGCTTTTCTACTACTCTTTGCTCAGATTTTTCACATCCACTATTTTCGTTTCTAATACTATCATCCGTGTATCCATCACCTGCTGGGATTCTCTGTTCAGATCCATCCTGCCGTTTGCCCGGAAACCGTATTTCGTCTCAACTCCGGGAACCTGTATTGTCACAAGCACATTGAACCTTTCAGGTTTTTCTGCTATCACCATAGTACCGTCAGCCTTAGTAAGCTGTTCTGTCGCAGGGAGGACTTCCTTGCTTATAATTTTACCCATTGGGGCGTCAGTTTTCACATCATAGATATTCGCTCCGATCTCTATGGCATCTACCGACTGCTGTCTTACTTCCTCCACCAGAATCTTATATTCAAAAGTATCATATTTCGCAGCGTTATTATTTTTATCCACCATGAAGAATTTGTAATAAACTCCTCCTAGAAGTGCAACAATGAGCAGCACTACCACTATGTCAATTATACTTATCTTGCCGAATAACTTTCCCTTTTCATCCAACAGCATAAAAACCCCTCCTTATTGTCCCATCAAGGTCATCTTTGTTACGAAGCCTTGATTTGCATATCCCTTGCCTTTTATGAAGAACTTCTTGCCTACCTTGACTTCTGCGCCGCCCACTATTATGTTGGCAGGTGTGATGTTCGCCTGGGCTTCAATGGTTATTACCACATCATATGCATCGGGCACTTCAGCTATTATATATCTGCCGTTTATCAAATCTTCATTAAGCATTGTGGCTTTTCTGGATGCCTTGCTCACTACTTTGCCCAGTTCATTTCCCCTGGTGCTGTCCCTTATGGGATCCCCAGGAGTTATCGCATCCACAAAATCTTTATTTACGTTGGTTATCTCAAAATCATATATTACCTTGCTTGTTTCCACTACCTGCTTGTCGCTTCCGCCAAAGAACACAAAGTATACTCCCCCTGCGGTCAGCAGCACAAGCAGCACAATAAGCAAATCAACTATGTTTATTTTTCCGAACAATCTGCCCTTACCATCTATCAAAGCCATATCTTTCACCTTATCCCCTTCCGTTTTTCTTTACCACAGCTTCATACAACTCTTCAATGCCTCTCGCCATTGCACCGGCAGTAAAGCTTTGTGCTGCCATTTCCCTGCCCTTGTCCCCCATAGTCTTTCTGAGCAGTGGATCGCGGACCAGCTTGAGTATCGCATCTGCCAGCCCGGAAGAATCCCCGGCCGGCACAAGGTATCCGTTATACCCGTCTTTTATTACCTCGGGTATGCCTCCGGTATCAGTACCTACCGAAGGCTTCCCTACGCACATTCCTTCAATAAGCGAAAGGCAAAGCGCCTCAGATAAAGAAGAAATCACATTGATATCAATTATATTGAATATCTCATAAACATTCTCAACAAAGCCTGTAAAAATCACTCGATCCGCAAGTCCACAATGCCCTACGAGCTCTTTAAGCTCCTGCTCCTTTGGGCCGGAGCCTGCTATCAGAAACTTCACATCAGCATTGTCCCGGGAAATAATTTTAGCCGCCTCTACAAAATACTTGTGCCCTTTTACCTCGGCAAGCCGGGCAACAATTCCCACAACTATATCCTCTTCGGCTATTCCCCAATGCTCTCTGACACGGCTCTTTTCCTCAGCCCCAAGCTCCTTGACCGGGCTTATTCCACCGTATATCACTGAGATTTTATCCAAAGCCACTCCATTATCAGCCACATTTTGCTTTACAGCAGCCGATACGGCTATTATACTGTCACTGAGAAAATTATTAATGCAAGATGTAGCAAGCCTCTTTATGCCTGTTTTTCTGCTGTCAATGCAATGCTTTGTATTTATGATTTTCGCCCCCGCCATTCTTGCAGCAAGTCTGGCAGACAATGAAGCGTGGGTATGCACAATCTGGGGCTTTTCCCTTCTGAAAATATTAAACAAAAGGCTCACGGCACCTGCATCAAAGGATTTGTCCTTCATGCCGTCTACGGGTATCGCCTCAAACCCCAATTCCCTTACCTTATCTATAAGCAGGCTCCCTTGTGGAAGCACAACCTTTATATCAAACCTTTCCTTATCTGCCGCACCAAGCAGATTCAGCAGCCAGCTGCCTGCGCCGCCTATTTTCATATCACTCAGCACATGTATTACCTTAATCATATTTCCAGCACCTCATTATCCTTTGTGATAAGCGATTTGGCTATCATCCCGAATGCAAGCATGACCCAGAAAGTCAAAAGCACTTTATTATTATACCAAAGATTCTCTACCATTCCCTGAGCCAAGTATCCCGCCATGCCGGAAGCAATGGCTATCATGAAGGTGGAGATAAATTTATCCTTAGTCCTGTAAAAGCCTGAAAGCATTGACTTGTAATAAACCACCATCATGGAAATAAATACTGCAAAACCAGTAATACCTGTCTCGATGAGAAGCTGTATGTAAATGTTATGAGAATGATGGGCATATGCAGCGTTAAGTGAATATTTTGGATAAACCAATTTAAAGGGCTCCAAGCCCAGCCCTATTCCGGAAGGCCAATAATCCTGCACTACCTTCAGGGAACCAAGCCATACTGAAATTCTGTATGATGAAGATGTATCCGACAGGTTTCCGATACTTGTAAACCTGTTTATTACAGAAGGCGGCAGCACAAAAGGAAGCATAAGCAGGCCAATTACCCCAAGGATTACAAACCTCCTGTCCCTGAGCACGGCAAACAAGGCTAAAGCCAGCATCAATCCAACATATGCTCCTCTTGAGTAAGTATATACAAGGCATACCAGCATTATAGCCGTAAGACCCAATGTCAGAAGCTTTGTAATCCACCCCTTCTGTCCCCACAGCATGGCTATGGCAACAGGCACGACCAGTACCAGGTACTCTCCAAACACATTGGGGTTTTCAAAGGTAGAGCCGACCCGGGCCTTTATATCCTCAAAAAGCGTTGTATCAACCCATGCTTCTGATGTGGCTCCCACAGTCTTCAGCTGATATAGCCCATAAAGAGATGTGACGGTGGTGGAAAGCACCAGCAGTGCCGCTAAAGTATAAAGCTGCTGTCTGGTCTTTATGGTATTCACCAATATAAAGTAAAATATTATGTAGGCTATATATATCAGAAGCGTAAACATGCTGTTGCCCGGCGTATATGATGTAATGCTGCTGTAGAAAAGTACAATTCCAAACAATATTACAAAATAATCCAGAACTGTTACCCTGAACTTCATGCTCTTATCCCGGAAAAGCCTTATTCCGTAGGATACGGCAGTAAGCAAAATCAGTCCCAGAAGTGCCATAGTCGGTGCAAGGGGTATAAATCCAACAACAGCAAAAACTCCTATCTCATACCTCCAAAGCACCAACAAGCTACCTACAATCGCCCCAACTGTCAGAGCAAAAGTCATTGCCGGCAGAAAATATCCCAGTATGCCTAATATTACTCCTGCTATGACCACAGTTATTTCAAAGTTTTTATGCGTTATTATCCGTTCCATCCTTTAATCCCCTTATAATGAAAAAGTCATGTGCTATATGTCCGGTTATACTGCCCTCCACCAGGCTCTTCACCGGCCTGTTTATGAGTATCAATATTGTACCTGCCAGAAATAGTGCCAGTCTCACAATACTTTTCATGTCAAGCAGAGCTTCCCCGTTTTTAAATACCAGCTCCAATAGTCCTTGAGTTGCAGCAAAGGTCAGGAAAAGCAGCCCAAAAGTTCTTGTACTCATGTTGAATAAGCTCTCCAGGAAGACTTTAATGCCGCTTAAAGTCTTGCTTCCCTCCAATGTACTGTTTGTCCTATTCGAGAGCTTATTGGAACCATATTTAAACAGCCTTAAGGGCTGTATGAGGAGCTTGAAAATCAGACTTCCCCTCCAAGCACTCCCTATTTTCCATTCCCTGTCGAAAAAGCCCAATATGCTGCTTGAGGCAGCAAACCTCCTGAAGCTTTCCCCTACTCTGAAAGATACCCTGTAAAATCCGCTGTTCCTGTAGTAGAGTATAAGCCTCTTGTAAATATTTATCAGCGCTTCAAGTATTATACTATCCCTCATTTTTTCACTTCCCAATAACTTTAGATGTAAAACAATTTCATCTTATTATATTATTATTGCCACATAAAT
The DNA here is from genome assembly GCA_964619815.1 of uncultured Clostridiaceae bacterium. GTDB lineage: Bacteria > Bacillota > Clostridia > Lutisporales > Lutisporaceae > BRH-c25. Next base: position 40,332 of record CAZUGK010000025.1, read on the forward strand.
GTAAAGTATATAGCAGTACTTCATTTAATGGAAAAGCTTTACACAGGTGACAGCCCATGTAAAGCTATACAGATTCGGGATATGAGATTCGATATACGAGAATTTTAGAAAGCCTTCGAAGACTTTACCTAGCATATACGAAACGCACAACAAGAAGACCCTATAGGAATACCCTAAACCTCGAGTCTCGCATCTCGCATCTCGAGTCTACTGTAAAGTATATATACCCTTTATTATCAAGAATGACTTGTCCGCCAGAGCTTTTAAGCCTCTGCCTTCTCCCCTTGCGGCTATTAACATATGGTTATTGACAACAGCTGCGCCGTTTTTTAGATCCTTTGCCGAAGTAATATCCGAAAGGCCTCCATACGCGTCTTCTACAGCAGAAAATTTGCCTGATCTGGGTATAATTTCTGCACCTTCCCCTGCTATAAGTATCTGATTCCTTTTCATTTCCACTACTTCAAACCTTCCGGTTCCACCCGTGCCTGCGTTCTTGATATCTTCTTCAAGCTTTGCTATCTCCTGATTTTTAAGCTCCAGTTCAGATTTAAGCTTTGCTATCTCCTGAGTCTGTGCTGCATTATCTTCATTTGCCTTCGCTATCAAACTGTCTATATAATACTTGATCTGCTCTGATTTCTGCTCTACATAGCTTTGTGTTACAATGGGATCCTGTTCAGAACCTGGAGCTACTCCATCCGCAGCACCGATTATAACCGCAGACAGCACCAGTATGACTGCAACTAATACTACAATGCCCGTTTTGCGACTCTTACTGTTTACCATCCCAATTCTCCTTTTCAATAAGATACATTAATGTGCAACATTTTCTATTATTGCATATATTTCGCCAAATATCGCAAAACTCCTGTAAATATTACAAATTTGTAATTATAATATAAATAATGTGCAACACGGGGCGGCATGGAAACCGCCCCCTACATACGATTTCTTTGTAGG
>CAZUGK010000026.1:0-7658 GCA_964619815.1 uncultured Clostridiaceae bacterium
CGTCGCAAGTTGCCAGCGCAATTTCCTTTGGAGTCAACATTCTTTTCTCCATTTTAACAGACCCTCCAGTTCAAACATTGTTAATTGTTATATATAAGTTAAATATTTTTTTAACAATTCAAGTTTAGCATTTTTCTATTAATATGTCTATAATTCCCGGTTAGCTTCGCTGACTCATCTATAATTTTATGCAGGGTCTATGCGACAACCTCTATTTCACCTGTATCCAGTATCTTTTCTAACATAACAACCTCCGGAATTATATTATTTTTATCTAAAATCTAATTCTCTCCGGATTACAATAAATATTCATCCGCTGTCCGCGGGCAAAGCCAATTACAGTAATGCCAAGCTGCTTTGCCAGCTTCACTGCCAGGTCGGTAGGAGCAGATCTTGACACAACCACAGGTACCTGGCCTTTGGCAGCTTTGATCAGCATCTCAGAAGATACCCTGCCGCTTGTAAGTACAATTTTGTCAGGCAGTTCAATGTCCTTCAGGGCTGCTTCGCCTACCACCTTATCCATGGCATTATGGCGCCCCACGTCTTCATGAAAAATGATGATACCCCCGCCTGAAGCAAGCGCAACGCTATGAACCCCTCCTGTATTCAGGAACAATTCCGACCTTTTATTGAAATCCTTCATAAGCTCAAGTATGGTTTGAGCATTTAGTTCTATGGCGCCTGACACCTGCTTGCAATTCAGCGAATCAACAGCATTGTAAAAGGTGGAACCCTTGCCGCAGCCGGTAGTCATTGTCCTCTTGCCATGAAGCTTTTTTGCAATTATGCTGCTTTCAAAGGTATTTACTTCAGCTATGCCTTTTTCTTCATCAACCTTGACTTTTTTAATGTCGGTTTTGCTTTTTATTATGCTTTCCGAAAGCAAAAATCCAACAGCCAGGCAGTCAAGGCTTGACGGTGTGCAAAGCAGCGTAATAAACTCTTCTCCGTCCAGCATAATAGTCAGGGCATACTCCTTGACTACTACATCATCAACTGATGATACTGCACCGTTTTCATACTTTGTTATTTGAATGTCCCTGGTCAGATCCATACCGGCACCTCTCTCCCCTTATGCCTTTGAAAGCTGTTTCATCAGACCTTCATAGTCCTTGAGCGTATTCACGTTGGTGAACATTTCCCAGTCCGGGCTGAATTCACGGGCTTTTGCTTCGCTTATATAATGTACATTGGAGTTCTGAAGCAGTGTATTAATCTGCCTTTTACCCTTCCTCATATTTTCTTCTATCTTCAAAATCAGGCTTCTGGAATAAAAGGCATTAAAGGGTTCTATCCATTCGCCCAGTCTTGTTATAACTCCGTCGATATTTCCTTCATGCTGTCTGATAAGCTCCATCATATATTCCAGGTATTTGAGATTAATAAAAGGCATGTCGCAGGCTATGATATAATTGTAGATACTGCCGGAATTCTTGAGTCCCACATGTATCCCCGCCAGGGGTCCGAAATTCCTGACTTCATCCTCTACAAGCTTGAAGCCGTATTTTGCGTACGCCTCAGGCCTGCCGGTGACAATGATTATTTCTTTGAAAACCTCCTGAAGCTTTTCTATTATTATGTTAATTATATACTTGTCCCGGAGCTTTAAAAACTGCTTGTCAAAGCCCATCCTGCTGCTTTTGCCCCCGGCAAGTATTATTGCGGTTTCCATATATTCCATAATTAATCCTCGGTATTATTTGCTGTGGTTCAAATCTTCAGATTTTATAAGATGTGTAGATATGTAGTATTTCATATTTCATTCTCCTTATCAAAATAAATAATTTCACCTTTTATATCCTTGTCCACATGCAGAAGTCCCAAAGAATACCTGGGCTCAAATCTTCTCGAGGTCGGAGAACCCGGATTGAAGAACAGTATACCGTCAATTACCTCATTATGAGGTTTGTGACTGTGCCCGTATACCACACAATCAACATTATCGTCAGCAAACTCATAATAAGCATTCATATATGTCCGTCCCCTGCTTGTTCCGTGCGTCAGTCCTATTCTTTTTCCATCAACCTCAATTATTCTTTTTGTTCCGTATTTATTGAGCATATCATAACTGTCATTGTTTCCGGCCACTGCATAAACAGGAGCAATAGTCTCAAGCTCAATGATAACTTCTTCAATAAGTATATCTCCCGCATGCAATATCATGTCAACCCCTTCAAATACTTCATGGATTATATTTGGCAGCAGCTTTGCACTGCTTCTTATGTGTGTATCAGAAATTACCCCTATTTTCATTTACCGTACCCTCCAGAGGCACATACTCATCAGAGTATTCCGATGAATATGATAAAGCTATATATGCTCCAAATCGTTCCCCTCTTCTGCCTCGTTAATATCGTCATTACAGCTTTTTACTGCCAAAACTACATATAGAATTGATATCGCCCAATATATGAATCCAAATCCGGGTATAGGATAGCCATAAAGGTTGACAGCCAGCTGGATGAGCATTGGAAGTGTCAATGCATATATGCTGATATTCATCAGATTATTGAATTTCAGCCTTCCGTTAAAAACAGCATTTGCAATCAGCCCCAAAAGCGCCAGTATGACCGCATTGAGAAGCTTCCAGCCTAATACGAAAATAAAACCAAAGGCAATAAAAATGAATACGATCCAGCTAAGCTTCGGCAGGAACTCCAGAACATCAGTCTTGGAAACAGTAATGCCTTTAAGCTCACTTAAACTGAACTCTCTGGTCTCTACCTCGCTCCTTTTCACATATACCTTATCTTTAGTAATGAGCATTCCGCTGGCAACATCCTTTAATACTCCCTCATTTACCTGCCCTGTAGTGTCAATGACGAAAGCCTCGCTGCTACTGCTGCTGATAATGTAGGGCATCTTGCCTTCAAAGCTGAATTCACCATTTTCCAGCCTGAATTCAGGAACATTGACATTCAAGTCAGCAGCCAGATCATCTACCAATATTCTTGTTGCAATAAAAGTCCTGGTTCCGCTTATAAAATAAATTATAAGAAAGAGCAGCAGCATGTACACAAAGCTTCTGCTGAACTTGTTATCCTTAATGCTCCGGTAGAACTTGAAGTCAATTACGCTTTCTCTCATCTGCAAGAAAAAATTCATTTCACCCACCTCCTATGCATTTAGGTAATTATACCAAATAAACAGGGAACTTTGTTGTACTTTTTTTCGTACCTTATGTTTATATACCCGTTATGTCTATGACTTTGCCGCATTTAGAACATATACCGTCATCCAGGTGCTCTATGAAAATACCTCCTGCCCTTCTTATCAGAAGCGCGCCGCAATTGGGGCAGTAAGTATTTGTATCTTCACCGTGCAGATTGCCTATGTACACATACTCCAGATTTTTGTCTGCCACTTTTTTCAGAGTCTTCAAGGTTTCAGAAGGAGTAGCCTCCTCCGCCATCCTGTACATCGGGAAGTACCGGGACAGATGCAGAGGCATTGAAGGCTTCAGGCCGGAAAGCCATTTTGAAAGCCTATCCATCTCCTCTTCACTGTCATTATGCCCGGGTACTATGAGTGTGGTTATCTCTACATGGCATTTTTCCACTGCTGCCTCTGCAGTACGTTTTACATGTTCAAGGCTGCCGCCGCAGATTTTATGGTAATATTCCTCTGTGAAGCCCTTAACATCTATATTCATTGCGTCTATGTACGGCAGCAGCTCAGCCAATGCCTTCCCGCCGATATAACCGTTGGTCACCAATACATTTCTGTAGCCCTTGCCCTTTATATACCTGGCGGTATCCAATACATACTCATACCAAATGCTCGGTTCATTATAGGTGTATGCAATCCCTACACAATCTTCCTCCTGGCGGCATAAACTGAGCAAGTAACCCTCAGATGCCTCATACAGCCTTTTCGGCTCAACCTCCTCACCCACACCCCTCTGCGCAATGTGATAATTCTGGCAGAAGCTGCATCTGAAATTGCAGCCCATAGTCCCAAGGGAAAGCAGATATTTCCCCGGAAAGAAATGATAAAGAGGCTTTTTCTCCACCGGGTCCATTGCCACTGCAGAAATTTTCCCATAATTATGAGTATAGAGCGTACCTTCTATATTGTTTCTCACCCTGCATATCCCATATTTCCCCGGTACAATGGTGCACTCATGAGGGCAGAGCCTGCAGATAACATTACGCCCTTCAAGCTTTTCATAATGCATTGCTTCCTTCAACTGACCCATAATGAATCACTCCATTTGATTAATAATGTCTGATTACCTCAAAACGTTCCATTGTATAAGCTTCATTGCTTCTGATGCCTGCTTTCTGCAGAGCGATATCTACCTGATAATCGACGGTATCTACCCCTTCAAGGTTGGGCAGCAGCAAACCGGATCTCCTCCCGCTTCTTACGATTACTCCGTATCTCTTTACATCCAGCTCCTCTTTTGATTTGATAGGTTCCGGCTCTTTCAGGACATCAACGGAATAAATCAGGTCAGAAAGCTCATCCTCCTCTATAGGAAAAAATCTCGGATCCCTGGTTCCGGCACTGATGGCATTCTGAATTATCTCCATCGCAATATTTATAGTAGTAGGCCCGATGGTTCCGATACAGCCCCTGAGCTCACCGAATTTTTTGAGTGATACAAAGACTCCTGCCCGTTCTCTCAGCATTTCACAAGGCAGATTCTCAGGGATGCTTATCTGTTTACCTGTCCTGACATAAGTCTCCAAGGTATCTATAGCCAGCTTCACATATGGATCACTGCTTTTAGATCCATTCTTCTCCTCATTAGCCCCCTCATGCAGCTGGGCTATGCAGTAGCCAACTCCAAAGGGGCCTTCATAGGATAAAACCTCCCCATTTACACTGCAGCCATCCAGACAACCCATGAGAACTACAGTAGAGTTGTATGCACACTCTCCGGCAGTCTCCAGCAGGTCATCCGGCATTGAAAGCAATTCCTTAACCGCCCCTGCCTTTATCAGCTCCATATATTTCTTATCAAACTCCGACCCTCGCGGATCAAAACCCGCAGGAGCATCCTCTGTAAGCCTGTGGGAAAGGTCCCCGCTGGCTATTACTACAACCTCCCGGTCAAGCTCTCTTACTGCATCTCTTATGGCGATGCCAAGCTTATAGTGCTGGTCTCTTGAAAGAAGGCTGTAAGTTATATGCACAAGTTTGAAGCCCATGTATTTCTTATTTACAAAGTAAAGGGGAACCATAGCCCCATGATCAAGCCCTGGCTCAAGCCTATAGGTTTTTTTAACATCCTCCTGCATGGGGATACAATATGCCCCCTTCTTGTCAGCCTGCTCCATTATTTTATCAACCAATTCCAGATCATTATCAAAGCTCAGTTCCACCTCGGCTGCTCCAAACCTGGCAAGACTCCCCTCCAGCCTTTCGTCAGCTGATATGGTCATTGCATCTCTAAGTAGCGTGCCATGAGGAGTTATGATTACTATTGTCTCAGGTCTGATGACGGCAATTCGTCCTGAAGCCTCCAGAGCACCTTCGATTGAGCTTGCAACCCTTCTGGCTTCACCTTTTCCCACTTCCTCAACCATAATCGGCGGATGTGGAAAAATGAATGTTCCTGTAATCTTACCCATTTTCTCTACTCCTTCCAAACTTGAGCACTTTTCTTTAATATTCCCCTGCCACATAGATATTAATTCCTAAGCCCAGAAATCAGATATTTTAGACTGTTTTAATTAATTTCATTATATAAGTTTTATAATTACTATTCCATTGCATTTTAAAAGGAAAGAAGCCGGGATATTTGATCCTAGCTTCCTTTCTTTCCTGTAATTTCGTTTATATCCAACCTCAGGATTCCTACACCCTCATAAACACTGTCATTTTTCAGCAGTCTTGCCTTTACCGGCCCGGGCACTTCCTCCAGGTGGTCAATCATTGTAGTTAATGCATGCTTTTTCTCATTTAAGTCTTCCACTACCTGCATATTTCCCCAGAAGACAACAGAGGCATATTTGTGCTCGCACTCGCCCTTTAGATAGCCACCATCCTCAATAACTGTTGCGCATACCTTAGGATTTTCTTTTATAAAATCGATTTTAAGGCCTGTTTTGGCACTATGTAAATAAAGAGAGTTCCTGTCCTCATCATAACCATAGCTTAGTGTTACTATATAAGGTTCACTGTTTCTGCACATTGAAATAACCGCATATTTGCCATTCCTTAGGATATCAGCAATTTCCTCCTTACCGGCAATTTCACGTTCAAATTTTCTCATATGGTATTTTGTCATTTGCCTTCACCTCATTTTTTATACATTAAGCTTCCTATTTAATATTATAATATAAGCATGGGACATATCATAGATGCGCCTGAAATTAATCCTGTAATGCATACAAATTCACAAAAATGAATTTACTGCGGAATTTCATTTCTTTTCCTTTGACATTGATGCGTTTCATAAATATAATTGAAAAGGAAACTAGTTGTTATATTTATATCAATTTCCGAAAGATCAGTAATTATCTGGCTTTAGCACTTTTAAGACAATTCTGGTGAATAAAAATGCGATAAATTTAACACAAAAAAAAGAAAATCTATCGCATTTGTTAAATATATATTATATAATGATAATGAATATTGTTATATTAATATTTTTTTGTTCCTTATAATTTAACTATATACAAGGGGGTATTATCTTGTCAGACGTGAAAAAAGTAGTCATACTCGGCGCAGGCTACGCCGGAGTCGAGGCAGCAAAGGTTCTGAGCAAGAAGTTTAAGAAGGATCACAGTATAGAAATCACATTAATTAATGATAATCCTTTCCAGACTTTGCTTACTGAACTACATGAAATTGCTGGACACAGAACAGAAAAAGAAAGTGTAATGGTAGATCTTTATAATGTATTTAAAGCTACCAAAGTCAATTTTGTAAGAGACAGAATTGAAAGCATCGATTACGAAGCAAAAACTCTTAAATCCAACAATGAAACATACAAATATGATTACCTTGTAGTTGGTTGCGGAGCTGAACCGGCATACTTCGGAATTGAAGGCGTTAAGGAATATGGTTTTACCATATGGTCCCTGAAGGATGCATTAAAAATCAGAGAGCATGTTGAGAAAAGCTTCGAAGTTGCAAGAGATGAAAGAGATGTAATGAAGAGAAAAGAACTTCTTACATTTGTTGTTGCAGGTGCAGGCTTCACAGGAATTGAAACTGTAGGAGAGCTTTTCGAGTGGAAAGACGTTTTATGTGATAAATACGGAATCAATCCAAGCGAAGTTACTATATACAATGTTGAAGCAATGCCGACAATACTGCCGATATTGAGGCCAAGCCTTCAGAAGAAAGCAGCGGACTTCCTTACAAAGAAGGGCGTAAAGTTAATGACAAATTCGCCTATAGTTAAGGCAACTCCGGACAGCATAGTTCTTAAGGATGGACAGGAAATAAAGACAAAAACCCTTATATGGACTTGCGGAGTACAGGGTAACAGCTTCACAGCTTCACAAGGTCTTACACCTGGTAAGAGAAACAGAGTACAAGTTAATGACTACATGCAGAGCATGGACAAAGAAGAAGTATACCTTGTCGGAGACAACGCATACTACGAAATAGACGGTAAACCAATACCTCAGATAGTTGAAACAGCTCTCCAGACAGGTGAATGCGCAGCTCACAACATTGCTGCAGATATAACAAAG
>CAZUGK010000026.1:7668-22168 GCA_964619815.1 uncultured Clostridiaceae bacterium
TACTCACGGTTTCATGGTATCCATCGGAAGCCACTACTGTGTAGCTGAGCTTATGGGTACACCACTGTCAGGCTTCCTGGCTATGATGATGAAACACCTGGTAAACCTCCACTACTTGTGGGGAGTTGGCGGTGTAAGACTCATATGGAACTACCTGCGCCACGAATTCTTCCATATGGAGAATAACAGAGCCTTCGTTGGCGGACACCTGGCACACAAGACAAATACTACATGGTTAGTGCTCCTGCGTTTATACGTAGGTGTAATGTGGTTCCTGGAAGGATTTAAGAAAATACAGGAAGGTTGGTTGAACCCAGCTAACATTAAAATAGTTTCAGTTGCAAGTACTTCAGGAGCATCAGCTGCAGGAGAAACAGCAGCAGAAGCTGCATCAAGCGCTTCACAGGCAGCTGCAGCAGCAGGACCAACACCGATATTTGCTGAACCTTGGGGAATATATCAGTGGTTCTCAAGAACATTTATTGAGCCTAACCCATTTTTCTTCCAAGCAATGGTTGTATTGATGGAAGTAGGTATAGGTCTTGCACTTATAGCAGGTCTCTTTACTTTCCTTGCATCAGCAGGTTCAGTATTCCTCACATTAAACTTTATTATATCTGCAATGGCAGGCTATGATATATTCTGGTATGTATTTGCGTCAATTGCCCTTATGGGTGGCGCAGGCGGAGCATTCAGCCTTGATTACTATGTACAGCCATGGATTAAGAAAGCCTGGAAGAAAACAAAGTTTGCCCAGGGAAGCTATTTATACTTCGATTAATGTAAATTAGTATAGAACAAAAATCAGGCACCGGAAAATTTCCGGTGTCTGATTTTTTATGCCTTTTTATATAAATTTTCGTCAATTCTGTATATAATGGGTGAAAGGCTTCCTTCATAGTATATCTTAAGAATATGAAGCGCCCTTGTGCAAAGGGTATATAGCAGCTGCCTGTCTCCGTCGGAATTATAATTTTCTTCATCAGCCCCGTATACCAGCACAGCATCAAACTCCAGGCCCTTGCAAAGATAAGAAGGGAGAATGTTTACACCTCTCCTGTACAAGTCATCATCTTTGGAAACCATACTTACTTCAATTTCTCCTTTTAGTAGCCTGTGTAAAGCGCCACATTCCTCAGAGGTCTTGCATAATATTGCTATGGACTTCATTCTATACTCCAGAAGCTTCTTGATATCCTCAGCCAATAGCTTCTTCCTGCTGCTTTCATCAAGCCTGATAACTTCAGGAAGTCTGCCCTCTCTGTTCAGGCTTTCAATTTGCCTGTGCGTCGGAAGCATTGCTTTTGTAAACTCAGTAATTTCTCTGGTGGACCGATATGACTTGCTCAAACTGATTACAGCAGAATCAGCCCTTCCGAATATGCCGGCTATGGCGTCAAAGCTGACTGACCTTCTATAAGGGTTCATCATCTGGTTTGTATCACCGAGTACTGTAAAGCTGCTTTCAGGAAACAATCTCCTGAAAATCTCATATTGCAATGGACTGTAGTCCTGGGCTTCATCTATGACCACATGCTTGATGCCTGATGAATCAGGCAGCTCGTCTATTATGCATTTGAAGTATATCAATATGGCAGAATCCTCATAATTCAAAAACCTATTGCCGATATCCATAATTGCCTGCCTGCTTATGTCCTTAAGCTCCTCATCCGCCAAGCCAAAAGCTTTCCCGGCTTCAAAATACCGGCTGCTCTTAAAAAAGCTGCGATATGTATCGTATAAATCAACTCTGGTCATTCTGAATATTTCATCCTTTATTCCCCTGAATTCCCTTTGCAGCTCCAGCCTTACCATTACCGCAGCTTCCCTGGTATTATTGTTTATGCTTTCTGCCTTCCTCTTAAGCTCTGCCTTCTTTGCCTCCTGAGTTTTTGCAAGGAGGTAGAAAGCCCTTCCTCTGACTGCAGCCAGTCTCTTGTTAACCGGAAGCCCCTTATCGCTTGCATCAAATACCTTTTTAAGTTCACTCCCTTTAATTGCTATCTTTCCATTATGATATACATCAGTGAGATAAGCTGCTTTATCCGCCAATTCACCTGAATACTGCCTGATAGCGTTGAGAAACTCTCCCGAATTCTTAAATCTGTACCCTTTCTCCCTGATTTCATCAAAATAACCAACCTTATGCGACAGCAGATACTCCATGTGGTCATTCAAGCCCTCTGTCCTTACTCCTCTCTTTATGAGCTTGTGGGTATGGTCAGAGAAGGTAGTTTGTATGACATTGCTTTCCCCCAACTCCGGCAGCACATTTGAGATATAGTCATTGAAAATGTGGCTCGGGGAAAATATAACGATATTGCTTGAGCTCAGATTCCTATCCTTATACAGCAGGTATGCTATACGGTGCAGAGCTATGGAGGTCTTGCCGCTCCCTGCTGCACCCTGCACGACAAGCATGCTGCCCTCGTCAAACCTTATTACCCTGTTTTGTTCCTTTTGAATGGTGGTAACAATACTTTTCATTTTTTCACTGGCATTGCCGCTTAGTATCTCCTGCAGTATCTCGTCATCAATTTTCACAGAGCTGTCGAACATATACTGAAGCTTTGAGTCTTTTATTTTGAACTGCCTTTTTAAAGATACCTCGCCGGTTACCAAGCCTTCACGGGTTTTGTACTCTGCCGCTCCGAGTTCGTTTTCATAAAAGATACTTGAAATCGGGGCTCTCCAATCATGTATTATAACTTCCATAGAATCCGAATTAATGAATGAATATAGTCCAATATATACTCTCTCAGCTGACCCTTCTCCCTCCTCCTTGAAGTCAACCCTTGCAAAATATGGAGAGTACAGAAGCCTCCCGTACTTATCCAGCAGGGCTTTTGTGAACCTATAGCTGTTTTCTTCACTTTTCATTGACGATATGTATTGGGTGGCTTCAATCATGGCCTCAGTCTCATTACTGCTGAACCCATGCCTTGCATTCTCCCACATATTTTTCCTTATTGAAACTATCTCGTTTTTGTAGTTTTTTATTTCGCTGTCCTTCTTGTCAATCTCTGCTTCAAGCATTCTGCAAACTTCCTTGAGATGACTGTCTTCGTATTTGTAGTCAGGATGCTTTATGTCCATTAATTTTATCCCCCATTATTTAAGTCATATGACAATAGTATATTATACTTCTTGAATTAATAGTCAAGAAAAAAACATCTCACTTTTTGGCAAGATGTTCTGCTGTACTTTCAATCATAAATATCAGAAAACTCTATTCTGACCTTCTCGAGCTTTTTGTTTTCACTCAGAGCTTCATGCTCCGGACAGTTAATCTCATAGCTTGGCTGTACAGCCGGTATTGAAACAATAAACTCGCTTCCCTCTCCAAGCACGCTTTTTACCGATATGCCTCCCCCATGCATCTCAACTAAAGACTTTACCAGGGATAAGCCTACTCCACTTCCTTCTCTGTCCCTGGTATATGTCTTATCCACCTGTACAAATCTTTCAAATATCAGCTCCGACATTTCAGAGGGAATCCCTATTCCGTTGTCCTTAACGCTCAGGATTATTTTATCGTTTTCAATAAATATATTTACGTAGATATGTCCGCCCTCAGGAGTAAACTTTACCGCATTGGAAAGCAGGTTCAGTATTATTCTCTCTACCTTATCCGGATCACAAAGTATAACCTTTTCTTCTGTGTCAGTATCAAAGATCAGATTTATATTTTTTTCTTCGATATAATCCGCTACCGATAATGTGATATCCTCCACTATCTTGATGATATCACAACTCTTGGGGTTTAGCAGCAGGTACCCGGCATCAATTTTTGTCATATCAATCAAGTTGGTAATAAGCCTTATCAGCCTATAACAGTTATGCTTCATTATCCGCATGTACTGTTCAATTTCCTTCTCCTTAGTCTGGTGCTCCATATTTCTGAGAGTGCACTCAAGCATCTGCTCCGCTGAGAATATTATATTGAGAGGTGTCCTAAGTTCATGAGATATGTTTGCAAAAAAAGCAGTTCTTATCTTTTCCATTTCCAGTTTATTGTTAAGCTCCTCAGTACGTTTCATCAGGTTTTTCTCAGTACTCTTGTAAAGATGGTCAAGTTCCCTGCTCTTTTCTTCCAGGGCCTTTTTATTTAAAAAACAGCTTACATAGGCTGAATAGTTAATCTTTGAGATCAACAATGACAGCACCATAAGCAGCGTCACAAAAATAAAGTTCTGGAATATGGTCATTGGATCTCTGACCCAGAGAAACATCCCCACTTGATAAATGATCCATGAAAGGCTGTAGACAGATATTCTCTCAAAGGCCGGCATAAGCACTACAGAGCCTATGCAAAGCATTGCAGTTAAATACGAAAAAGGCCTTTGGCCTGCTAATTCATTATTAACTGCAATTATGGAGCAAAATACCAATACAAAGCTGTTGATAGAAATATGTGCAAACCTCAGAATAAAAATGTTCTTTTCGACAGCTCTCCTGTAACCGGAGGTGACAATTATAAAAGCCAGAGAACCGAGCAGCAGCAATATATGAATGCGATATGAAGCAATTGACACATACAATGATTCCACTTGAGTATCCAAGCTGAACATCTCTAAAGAGAGAATGATAACCACTATAACAATTAATGCACATGATAGCATCAGCTCTCTCCTTATGTTCATACCTATCAATTCCTGTGAAAGTTCATCCCTGTACTGTTCCGGAATTGCTGATTTTCTCCCCATTCCTATCTTCCTTGCAACAAGGGGAATACCACCCATGTTAAGCCTCCCGCCCTTCCATAATAATACTATGCTTGTATACCCAATTATGCAAATCACACATACAAATTTGAATACTTCTACATTATTTTATCAATTCCTGCATGTTTTTACTTTATTGTAATTTATTATTTATATTTCTATATTTTCTCATTAAAATCCGCAAATTTACAAAAAAACACAGGTGGTACTGAGTATTACCTCAGACTGAAGACAAAATATAAAAAAGCCCTGACAGCAATTCAGGCTGTTAGGGCTTTTGGGTGGAAAGCACTAATTACTTCTAGTCTTTTTCACTTCACTTAAAGTGCAAGGCGAGATGAGATAGTTGCGCCCAAACTTAAATAGAATCAAATCTGATCCGGTATTATTTTGATGTACTATTCACGGCAACCACTGATGGTAAAAGAAAAACTCATACTCCTATTTGATTTTATCAGAAATTCATCATGGGTTCTTGCACCCCAAGTGTTGTCACCACCCACACCCATCTGTTTATGGGAAATGTTCAGTACCGTATTGGTGATACGCGGAAGCTCATAGTGATGGTAGGCATTTTCCAGCTCGTGGCAGGTATATGGCAATACCGAAAGTTCTATCGGCTCATCTGCTGAAATTTGAATACCTGTACCCATTTCGTCAGTGATTTTCGCCCAGCGTACTTGTGTACGATTGCCGCATTCCTGAGGAATCACGTACTGTGAGATATTCTCCTGTGCGGTAGTTTCAAAGATACCCAGCCGTGCTCCCTTTGCTCTATCGCAGTAGTTTTCATCCGGTCCAAGGCCATACCACCGGAATTTATAATAACTGTCAGGAATCTTGAAGTCAACACCAAAATTCGGCATTTCCGGCAGGCCTTCAACACCCTCGTATGACATGGTAATGCGGATGCTTCCGTCTCCTGTGATTTCATGGATAAGAGTGCACTGAGCCGCAGGAATTGTGCTAAGCTCATAATCAACCATTACGGTAGCTTTATAAGCATCATGGTCAAAACGTACATTCTTCGGTATTGCATACAAGCTTGCAAGCTTCCACTGCCCACAGCGGGCTTTGAGCTGATTGCCCTCGTCATTGTCAGTCGGCGCACGCCAGAAGTTCGGAAGCACGGTGTGCAGAGGGGTCTGCACAAACTGCCTTCCATTGTACATCAATGAACCAAGTCTGCCATAGCGTTTGCAGTACTGAATCTGAAAGCCGCTGCCGATTATCGAAAAGGTGCAATCTGCATCGATTACCTTGATAGGTTCTCCACAGACTCGGGCTGCTTCGGTTTCTACCTTGTAGATGTGCTGTCCGAAAGCAATCTCGTATCCTGCTTCAGCGAACTTCGTCTTTTCCGGCAGTACGAGGCTGACATTCACCGCATATTCGCCCACTTCAGTCTGTTTTTCCAGAGGTAGTGCGATACGCTGTTCGCTCTGCGGCGGTATGTCCACCGCTGAGCTTCCCTCCTGAATAATCGCGCCATTCTTCAACAGCATGAAGCGCACGGTATAGCAGTTTGCGTTGAGGAACAGGTTTTCATTTTTAATGGTCACTCCTGTTGCGTCAGGTGTGATTTTGAAGTTCTGATAGAGATATTTTACCTCCTGCATCTTGGGAGATGGCTTTCTGTCTGCGTACACAATTCCGTCTGTACAGAAGTTGTAATCAGTCGGCCGATCGCCGAAGTCGCCTCCGAAGGCAATGAAATCATTGCCAAAAGGGTCTTTTTTAACAATTCCCTGATCTATGAAATCCCAGATGAAACCGCCTTGATACATCTGATATTTGTCTGCCAGCTCAGTATATTTGTACAGATTGCCGCAGGAGTTGCCCATCGCATGGGAGTACTCGCATAAGATATAGGGCTTCTGCGGGTTGTCATTGAGATATTCTTCAATTTGGGGAATAAACGTATACATTCGGCTCTCGAAGTCGGAGGTGTCATTATAGCGTCGGTCATGGCAGACACCCTCGTAATGCACCAGTCTCGATGGATCAACTGCATGAAAGTATTGGCTCATTTTGTATATGTTGCTCCCGCCGTGGGACTCGTTTCCGCAGGACCAGATTACGATTGAAGCGTGGTTCTTGTCACGTTGAAGCATAGCTTCGGCGCGGCTCAGTACCGAGGCCGTCCATTTCTCATTGTCGTTGGGCAGAGTGTTTTCATTCACGCCCATATGCCATGTGCCGTGTGTCTCCAAATTAGCCTCGTCTATCAGATATATACCGTACTCATCGCACAGGTTGTACCAGCGGGTTTGATTGGGATAGTGCGACGTGCGTACTGCGTTTATATTATTCGCCTTTATGAATTTGATGTCCCAATCCATTTCCTTATCTGTAACAGCTCTTCCGCGATAGCAGGAAAATTCATGCCTGTTCACTCCCTTGAACACAATACGCTTGCCATTGATGTGCATAATATTGTTGATCATTTCAATCTTACGGAAACCAATCTTATAGGGTACGACCTCTATCAGATTGCCTGTGGCCGCATCCTCCAGATATAGATAAAGCTGATAGAGCTTCGGTACTTCAGCACTCCATAGCTCAACATTGCCGGCTTCCGCAAAAAGTCTTGCCTCATCAGTACAGGTCACTGCAGGAGTCTCGATTACAAGTTCTCCTGCGTTGTAAAGCCTGAAGCAGGTATTCACCGCACTTTTTGCCGGATTTGCAAGCTTCAGTTCTACGTTAAGCATTACATCCTTATAATCAGTGGACAGATCGGTCTTCACAAATATATCCTGCACATGCACGCGGGGTACGGTGTAGAGGTACACCTCTCTTATTATGCCGCACATACGCCAGAAATCCTGGTCTTCAAGCCAGCTTCCCGAGCTATATTTATAAACCTCGACGGCAAGCTTGTTCTTACCGTTTATAATACAATCTGTGATGTCAAACTCACTTGGGGTATAGCTGTCTTCGCTGTAGCCTACATATTTCCCGTTACACCAAACATTGAATGCGGTTTCCACTCCCTGGAAGGACAGAAAAATTTTATTTCCTTCCCAATCCTCAGGGATTGTGAATTCGCGTACATAGCATCCAACGGGGCTGTTATCCTTGGGAATGTTGTGCGGCACGACCTCCTCGATTCCATCCCACGGATAGCGGGTATCGTTGTATTTAGGATTGCCATAGCCCTGCAGCTCCATATGTCCCGGTACTGCAATATCACCCCAGCCCGAGCAGGAATAGTCGATTGCCTGAAAGTCCTGAGGTGCGCAGTCAATATTCAACGCATAGTAAAATTTCCATATGCCGTTCAAGGTTTTGCGCATAGGCATTGCGACACCGGCGAATGCTTCCTGCTCGCTGGCATAATAGGTGTGATCGGAATGCGCCGGTATACGGTTCACCTGAAATACCTCAGGATTTGCCAGCATTTCATATAATTCCTTACGTTTCATAATTCGCCTCCTTTATTTTACTGATCCCATCATGCCTTCTACGAAGCTCTTCTGCATTAGGAAGAACACCAGTGCAGACGGGATTGTAGTAATAACTATCCCTATCATAATCATACCAAAATCCGGGGTATATGCCGTGCCCAAAGAGGAAATTAACAGCGGCAATGTACGCTGATCTTTGGTTTGCAGTGAGACCAAAGGCCACATGTAATTGTTCCAGCTGGACATAAAGGTAATAATCGCAGCCGCCGAATATGTGGACTTCATCATAGGCATATAAATACGGAAGAAAATTCCCAGCTCAGAAAGTCCGTCAATACGCGCAGCCTGGATCGTTTCATAGGGGAAGGATTTCGTGTTCTGGCGGAAGAAAAAAATCAGGAACGCAGTTGAAAGAGCGGGCAAAGCCACACCCAGCTTGGTGTTCAAAAGGTGCATATTACTGAACATTTTGAACAGCGGCACCATAAGCGATGAGGTGGGTATCATCATCGACAGCAGGATCAGTGAGAAGAATTTGTCTTTCGCCTTACTGCGGAAAACGACAAAGCCATAGCCGGCAAGCGAGCAGACAAGAATGCTTGCTACGGTGATGATAAACGCGAGGATGGCAGTGTTTCTCAGGCACAGCCACACGTCTCCCACTTGAATGAGATTGTTAAAATTGGTGGCAAGCTGATTACCTAGGGTCATTTTGCCCATTGTAATATCTTTACTGGCATTGGTCGTACCAATGATTATCCAGATAAACGGAAAGATTGACACGATTGCGGCACATGACAGAAAAATATACTGTCCTGCCCCTGCAGCTTTTCTCATGAGGATATTTTTTTTAACATTAACTGATTTCGTCATTTTTATCACCACTCACTTTAAATTGTATCAGCGATAGTACTGCAACCATGAAGAATATTGCATAAGACACCGTTGAAGCATAACCGAAGTCGGGTACATACTTGAACACAAGGTTGTAAATGTACTGAGAGATTGAAATTGTTGAGTTGGCCGGGCCTCCATTTGTAATATTTACAACTTCATCAAAGATCTGCAGCGTTCCGGTGGTAGACATTATTGCAGTCAAAAGTATCACAGGCTTTAACATCGGCACAGTAATTTTCCAAAAACTATGCCATGCACCTGCGCCATCTACTTTAGCCGCCTCATAGACACTATAGTCAATATTCTGCAAGGCAGAAAGGAAAAATATCATGTTATAGCCGGTCCATCTCCAGGTAATAGCCATAATAATGACTGCCTTTGCCCATACGGTGTTCAAAAGCCACGGAATCGGTTCGGAGATGATATGCATGTTCATCAGAAGCTGGTTAGTGATACCGTCCACTGCAAACATACTCTTGAAGAGCAGAGAATATGCAACCAGTGATGTAACACAGGGCAAAAAAATTGCGGTGCGGTAGAAGCCCCGAAAGCGCAGCTTTGTGTTATTGAGCATGGCAGCGAGGATCAGTGCCAGTATCAGCATTATCGGAACTTGAATAATAAGGTATGTAAGGGTATTAACAGTTGCTTTGATGAAAACAGGGTCATGGAATAGTCGTACATAATTGCTCAGTCCCCCAAAGGTTGTAACCGTTCCCTTACCCTTTTGCAGTGACAGGACAAACGATTGGAGCATGGGAAGCAAATTAAACCACAGGAACAGAACAATTGCAGGTATGACAAATCCCCAGCCATTAAGACGAAGCAAGGGCTTCTTTTTAGTTGTAATTTTACTCATCATTAGACTCCATTTCTGCTGATTTCAGCAAAAATTATAGTGCCCTACCACTTGCACAGATAAGGCACTATATATGTTAGTATTTTTGCTGTCAGTATTTATAGTGCGGCATGCCGACAGCTTACTGAATCTGCTGTTTTAACTGATCTTCAACCGATTTCAGAACAGTCTTAATGTCGGCACCATTGTTGATAATTTCATTCATACCTGTTATCAGGAAAGTATCTGCCTCATCAGAGTAGATTCCCATATTGATTGGTGGAACCTTCTGTGCCCACTCCGAGAAATCAGAAAAGATTTTCTGACCGCCAAAGAACTCCTGTTCCTTGCCATATTCTTCACCTGAGGCAGCAGGCAGATATGTACCTATAGCGCCAACGTTGCGCAGTATGGTCTGGTAGAAATCTACGTCGGAAGCAAAAGTCTCCTTAAGGAAATCTGCTGCTACATCAGCGTTTGGTGCATTATTAAGTACAAGCCAGCTCGAACCGCCACGGTTACCGTAGTTGGTGCCTCCTTCGGCTTCAAGTCTAGGCATATGTGTAACTGCCCATTTGCCTGACTGTGTAGGCTCTGCCTTAATCGTCGGTATGATCCAGCAGCCTGTTGTGATGCTTGCAACATCGCCGTTGTTCAGTGCGGCGACCATTTCACCCCAGCCAGTGGTAAGTTTGACTATACCTGAATCCATTAATGATTTGTAAATCTTGGCACCCTCATTTATTGTGGGATTGTTAGCAATATTGACATTGCCATTCTCATCAAAGTACCAAGTACCTGACGACCACATCATATCTCTTATGATGTTCACTGAGTTCGGATCGAGAGTCAACATTGCTTTTCCAGTCTTTTCTTTGACTTTTTTACCGATCTCGATGAACTGCGACCAGGTGATGTCTTTCAGGTCATCAGCAGTGTAGCCTGCCTGCTCAAGGTAATCGGTTCTGTAGAACAGTCCTTCTGTACCCATGTCAAACGGTACACCATAGACTTTACCATCCTTAGTCAGCGTCTTTACCTTATAAGAAGCAAATTGAGAAAAATCAATCTTGTTCGTTAGGTCATAAAACGCTCCCGGGTATGAAGTCAGGTTTTTTTGCACATTAGGATCCTCGGAAAGAACAATTTCAGGCAAACCGTCGTTAACACCTGAGGTCAGATTTGTGCTCAACTTCTGAACGACATCGTCATATGAATATTCCTGCACATTGATTGTAACATCAGGATGCTTTGCCTCGTAACGTGCCTTTGCCTCGTTCATAACCGGAATGTTGAACTCTACGTCCCACGCCCAAACGTTTACGACTTTTTTCTCTCCTGCTGCTGCTTTATCACCCTCTGCAGCTGCGCCCGATGGTTTAGGAGCACTACATGCAGCTGTAGAAACAACCATCATAATTGCCAACAGCATTACCAGTAATTTTTTAGTACCTTTCATCTGTATTCCCCTCTCTTTTTCTCCCGAATTATAAAATGGCACCATTGGTGTAACTCATTATACTACAGCCCTGAGGAGCTGTTATAGAACTATTTTTGCATGATTATAGTACATAATTTGCATGTTCAGTTTTTTCATATTGTTTTCGCAATTATTTTGGATAATCGGTAATTCTTTTGGTTGTTTCTGAAAATCATCTCTTTTTCACAGTATTAATTAAAATTTCTGTCAGGTTATTGTATACTATATATAATGCAATAGAATTTGTGTAACTTATATATATAATTTGAAATTTGCATATGTATAGGAGCTGCTGCATATGAAAAAAATACTAATTGTAGATGATGAACTCATTTTTCGTCAGGGAATCCGATATCTGGTCGATTGGGAAACCTACCACTATACGATAGTAGGCGAGGCCACAAACGGTAAGGAAGCGTTGAAACTGATAGAGAGGCTTTCCCCTGATATTGTATTCTGCGACATTGTAATGCCCATTCTAAACGGTGTGGAGCTTGTGAAGATCGCAAGTCACCGCTTCCCCTCCGTAAAAATTGTGGTTCTCAGCAATTTCGATGAATTCAATAATGTGCGTCAGGCGTTTAAGTTCGGAGCGTGCGATTATCTGCTAAAATCGCAAATTTCCAAAGCTGAGCTGCTTTCCTGTTTAGACAAGCTCAACCTGCAGGATAAGGAATGCGAAAGCAGTCCCTCAGTGTCGCTTGCAGAGCTGACAAAGCAGCTTCTGGATGGATTCGCTCTCGAGCCCTTTGAGGCGTTCGATACCCTGCTCTCCCAACAGATGAGTGAAAAATATTTTCATATGCTTTACATGGAGCATTTTGAAGAAGCAGAGGGTTCCAGCGACCTGATTGAGGAAATCCTGAAGGAGTATCTCAATAAATATACCTATCTGTCGTTAATGACCAACCATTACTGTCGCGTAATTCTGATCAACGCCGCACAGCCTTTACCTCCATACATCGTATCAGCGCTTTTTCAAAAGCTGAGCTCACTGTTCCCGAACAGTTTCTGCATCCTAAGCAATCCGTTTTATAAGGAGGACGGCATCAAAGTGGTGTTTGACCGGCTTTGCGCACTGGCAAAGTATTCAATATTCTTTGACGGGCGGATTTGCTTTTTTGAGACTGACATCGTTCCTCATTTTAAAAAGGTACCTTTTACCTTTGAGCTTTACTACGAATATGTCAGAAAATACAACTTTGCGGCTGCGCAATCGCTTATGTTGTCCTACGTAGATCGCATCAAGTCCGCGCTTTCAATGGATCCCTTTGAGTTTAAAAAGCTTATTGAAAATATCATATACAACACCATAGGCGAGATCAAAGCAACACTTTTCGATGATCCTGCACTGGACAATATCAAACTCAAACTTTTTAAGGATATCGATAAGGCCTACTCCTTCGGAGATGTGAGGGTGTTGCTTGAACGCACCTATAAGGATCTTGAACTGGTGTGCGGTGCAACTCCGATCAGGACAGATCAGATTGTGTCAAGCATCATTGAGTTCATCTCGCAGAACTACCAGAAGCCTATTACATTATACGATGCCGCAGATCACATGCATATTAATTATTCTTACCTTTCCAACTACATCAGCACTAATTCCAATATGCATTTCAGCGAGCATCTCAACGAAATCCGCATTTCCCATGCCAAAAAGCTGCTGACTACCTCCGGCATCAGCATCAGCGAGATAAGTGAGAGCATCGGCTACACCGATCAAAGCTATTTTGGCAAGGTGTTTAAAAAAAGTACAGGCTGTACGCCGCTGGAATACCGTAAAAAATATCAGCTGAGAGGAAATGCCCATGCGTAAATCAAGGTCTATGTTTACCAAGCTGATCCTGCCGATCATTCTGGTTATAATTATTTTAATCTCTTTCACTCTTTGGATGATCTATTACACATACACGCAAAAATTTGTTCTGAATACGATAAATTCCAACATTGAGATTATCAATCAGACCAAGACCTATCTGGAGGTTATGCATCACTCGCTGGCAAAAGTTTCGAGCAGCATTTCCCGCAACCCGAAACTATACAAACATTTGGTCAATGATATCGACACAATCTATGATGAGTACAAAATAAGATACCAAATGTCCAACCTGTTTAAGGATATAACACCCTCTATGATCGACTTTGAGATGGTTATAGCCGGGAAAAACGGATTATGCCTTTCCTCCGGCAACGGTGGTGTCCCTTATGATTCCGAGGATTTGCTAAATATCACGGGCTTTAAGCAGGCACGCAAGGTCGCTCCTAAAATTTACTACACTGCACAGCCAAACGGCCTAACTTATTCTACCAAAAATGATAATTCGATTATAGGATGCAAAGCATTGCTATCAACTACAGGTGAGGCATACGGCGCAATCTTCATAGTCATTAAAGAGGAGCGCCTCAAGGCGTTCTATTCCAACTTTACCAGCCATGGCACCGATATAATCCTGATTTCTGCTGACGGAATTATACTGTCCGCACCCGACCCATCCTCTATCGCTACTAAAAACACAGCCCTACTGAAAGATGCACAGATAAACCAAGAGCAGGGACTCCCCTATCACTACATCAAGGGGGATCAGATTGTTATTTCCAAGTACATTCCTTATCTGGACTCCTACATTGTCAGCTCCATGGATTTAAATACAATTTTGAGCGATTTCTACACTACTCAGAACTGGCTGATCTATATTTCCCTGCTGATTGTACTTCTTCTGCTGGCAATTATCGCTGTCATCGTCAACCGGAATCTTGCCCCGCTTAAGATGCTCTCGCGCACTATGTCTGATTCTGAAAACATAATTCCTCAGCCGGTCACGTTTTCTTCCTCTGCAGAAATTGATATTGTGAGTCATTCCTACAACGCAATGGTCGAAAAGTTGAACCACTATCTAAAGCAGCTTGAAATTGAGTATAATGAACGGCGTGAAATCGAGTTGAATCTTTTGCAAATGCAGATTAACCCACATTTTCTTTATAACACGCTCGGTTCAATTAAATACCTGGTCACACGCAATGACGAGGAACAGGCATGCAAGACTATTGATTCTTTGATTTCACTCCTGCGAAGCACCCTAAATAAAACAGGAACCCTCGTCCTTATAGAGGAGGAAATCAAGAATGTGCAAAATTATATCAATATAAT
>CAZUGK010000026.1:22178-34399 GCA_964619815.1 uncultured Clostridiaceae bacterium
TAATTTCCCCCCGCTATGATAATTTTATTACCACAAGCTTGCATGTTAACAATGACTGTCTCCCTTACAAAATTCCGAATTTGATCCTGCAGCCCTTTGTGGAGAATGCTTTCTTTCATGCTTTCCAGAAAACACAAAGGGGCAAGATCAGCATATTCATTACTCTGAGCAACGGAAATATAATCTGTGAGGTTATCGACAATGGCGACGGTATTGAGACTGATGTGCTTAGTGCGCTGTTCAATGAGCACTCTGAAGTAAAGCCAAAGTCGACATCCAGCATTGGTATTACTAATGTTATGGAGCGTCTGGAGAGGATCTACCCCAACGAAAGCTCCCTTCGCATCATCAGCGAAGTGGGTTACGGTACATCAGTAATTATCACTATACCGGCAAGCATGTAAGCACTAAAATATATGCACAAAGTTGTTAATAGAAATAATTGTTACCCCAAGAAAAACACAAGTGATACAGTGTATCACTTGTGCGTTATGGCAAACAATGAGCTTTTTCAGTGCTTTCAGTCAATGAAGTTGAGTTGTTCTTTCCTGTGTGCCTGCTTTGCCTCCGTATTGTGCAGGGTACTTTCGTCCATGTGGTCTTCATGGTGCTGAAGGTAGTGGTTTGTAAACTCCATTTTCCTTTTCAGATTTCGGACTTCATCCACATCTTCATGTCTGCCGTATGCGATTATATTTTTGAGGTTTTCCATTCTTGCTTCTCTCTCGTCCTGAATCTCGAAGGAATGCTTTGTCTGATCAAGTCTTGCTATATCTGAGTTTTCCTCCAAGTGTCTCTGGGTGCGAACATATCGATTATTGATTTTCAAAAGCTCTTCAATTCGTCTATCGTTTGCAAGCTTTAGTTCTTCTGCGCTATCCTTTGCTTTTGCTTCCTGCTTATGATGACTCATAGAATCCCTCCTAATCATATAATCTATTATATTTTCTGTAATTTTCGATGTAATTATTGTGGCATTTTTTTCATTTTGTTTTTCATGCTTATAATCTTGTATAAAACAGCTATTGGTTAAACAATAATAATATCCTTGGTATATTTGTTCAAAACCTCTCTCCCGTTTTCTGTTACAAGAACAATATCTTCCACCCTCATGCCGAACCTGCCTGCTATGTATATCCCCGGCTCAACGCTGAATGACATACCAGGCTCCAGAACTTGATCATTTCCCTCCTTGATGTATGGCCCTTCATGTACAGCCATACCTATTCCATGTCCTGTCCTGTTCAGGAAACAATGTCCATACCCCGCCTCTCTAATCACTGTCCTCGCAGCCAAGTCCACCTGTTCTGCCGTCACTCCCGGTTTTACAAGCTCCTCAGCCTTTGTATTTGCCCTGACTACTATATCAAATATCTTTCGCTGTTCCTCTGTAGGTTCTCCCACAAAAACTGTCCTTGATATATCAGAACAAAATCCATTATACCTGCATCCGAAGTCCAATATAATGATATCTTTCTCTTCAATACTTCTGTCATCTTTATTGTAATGAGGTCTTGAAGTGTTGGGACCGGAAGCTACGATAGAGTCGAAAGCCAAGCCTTGGCCTCCGCATTCCATAAACAGTTCCTTTATTCTATTACTGATGTCTCTCTCTATTAATCCCGGGCGTATGTATTTTATAGCTTCGCTCATAACCTTATCTGCTATTTCAGCAGCTTTTCTAAGAAAATCCCTCTCTTCCCCGCTTTTTATCAACCTCATTCTTTCCAGTACACCAGTACCGTTTGCAAAGCTTACATCTAAACATTCCTTCATGTCAAGCAAGTCGACAGCCCTTACCCCATCATTGACTCCGACGGTCATACCCGTAATTCCATGCTCGCTCTTTGCAAGATTCACCGCTGATAAGAAGCCGTCAGAATCGCTCCATTTATATATCTCCGCTTCACTCCCCAGTTTTTCTCTTGCTTCTTCATAATATAATTCAGGAATTATATGAAAAAAGCTTCCATCTGCCAAAGCAAAGAGTGCCTTGAACCTTTCATCAGGATGGAATTGCAGACCTGTAAGGTACTCTAAATCAGGTGAGGGGCCGACTATTATGGCATCCAGCCCTCCAGCCTTCAGCTTTGAGGATAGTTCTTTAATTTTAGTACTATTAAACATATTAAAACCTCCGTATCATATATATTCTATCACCCTTCAATTATATCCTAATAGCTCTTTCATGCCTCTTGTCTTTTGGAATCCTTTCATGATTTAACCAGCAGGCCGATTCATGAGTCTCATTTATGCCCATCATTGGCGGTTCCGCAATTGTGCATATTTTCATGGCACAGTCACAACGAGGCGCAAAGGAACATCCAACCGGCGGCTTGAATAAATCCGGAGGTGCCCCTTCAATTGAAGCCAGCATCTCTTTACACTCAGAATCTACTCTTGGCATTGATTTTAGGAGCCCCCATGTATAGGGATGTCTTGAGTTATTGAATATTTCATCACAACTTCCCGATTCAACAATTTTTCCTGCATAAAAAACCAGAACACGCTGTGCCATGTTAGCAACTACTCCTAAGTCATGAGTTATCAGCATTATTGAAGTATTAAACTTTTTCTGAAGCTCCTTCATCAATTCCAAAATCTGAGCTTGAATTGTAACATCCAAAGCTGTGGTCGGCTCGTCAGCAATTAAAAGCTTAGGATTGCACGCCATAGCTATTGCTATCATAACACGCTGCCGCATCCCTCCGCTGAACTCATGAGGATACTGCTTCACTCTTTTTTCCGGGTTTGGGATGCCAACCAATTTCATTATTTCCAGTGTTCTGGCATAAATCTGTCCTCTGTTGGCATGCTGGTGCTTTACTATTACCTCTCCTATTTGCCTTTCTATTGTCATGGTAGGATTTAAGGAGG
The DNA here is from genome assembly GCA_964619815.1 of uncultured Clostridiaceae bacterium. Classification (GTDB taxonomy): domain Bacteria; phylum Bacillota; class Clostridia; order Lutisporales; family Lutisporaceae; genus BRH-c25. The sequence goes on from CAZUGK010000026.1 coordinate 25,056, forward strand.
TCATAGGATCCTGAAAAATCATGCTTATCTCTGCGCCTCTAATGGGTTGCATCTGTTTCTTTGTATAGGAGATTATATCTTTTCCTTTAAATAAAACCTCCCCGTTTTTTATTCTTCCGGGGGGCGTAGGTATAAGCTTTAATAATGCCTTTGCAGTAACACTTTTTCCGCATCCTGATTCACCCACTACGCCAATACATTCTCCTTCGTCAATATGAAAGGATATGCCCCTGACCGCCTGCACTTCTCCTCCATAGGTTTTAAAGCCTATCTCCAAGTCTTTTATTTCAATCAGTCTGCCCATTTACCACACCTCCGTTATTTGTTCCGTCCGCGAAGTCTTGGGTCTAATGCATCTCTCAGCCCATCCCCGAGCAAGTTCAAGGCCAGCATTGTGGTACTGACGAAAAACGCAGGTATAAACAATTGATAGGGATAAGCCCTAAAAGACGCTGCTCCCAGTTTTGCCAGCTGCCCCCAGCTAGTTGCAGGAGGTTTTATTCCTAAGCCTATATAACTCAAAAATGCCTCAGTAAAGATAGCATTAGGTATTGCCATAGCCAAATTGGTGATAATAAGCCCCATAATATTTGGTATTAAATGCTTCGCAATTATTCTGGCACTGCTGGCCCCTAAGGTTCTTGCCGACAGCACGAATTCAAGATTCTTAAGCTGCAATATCTGCCCTCTTACAAATCTGGCACTGCCTATCCAGCCAATAGCGACCATAGCAATTATTAGACTGGCTATCCCGGAATCAAGCAGCATCATTACCAGTATCGCAACAATTATTGTAGGAATTCCATAAAGTACGTCAATAATACGCATTATGAACATATCTGTCTTTCCGCCGAAATAGCCCGAGATTCCGCCAATAACAACACCTATGAATGAATTAACGGTAGTAACGACAAAGCCTATCATCAGAGATACCCGTCCGCCCATCCATATTCTTTCCCACAAATCCCTGCCCAAAGAATCAGTGCCGAACCAGTGCTGTGCATTTGGGAGCAAATCCATAGCCTCCGGATTGTTTGTCTTAAAGTCATACGGTGTCATATAAGGACCCACAATGGCAAGAATAATATACAACAAAATAACGCCGAGGCTTATAAGCGCAACCTTATTTTTTGAAAGCCTGATCCAGGCGTCTTGCCAATAAGTAATGCTTGGCCTTACAACAACATTAAAATCCTTTTTATCCCTGGCAATATTCTCATAAAGGCTGATGTCGTCAAAATCTATTTCCAACGTTTTATTCACCATATTTATCACCTTACTTTCCCGTAATCCTTATTCTTGGATCCACAAAGCCGTATACAATGTCAACAATAAAATTGGCAGCTACAAGAAAAACTCCATAAAAAACTGTCATTCCAAGAATTAAAGAGTAATCCAAGTCATGTATGCCCTGCACATAAAACTTACCCATCCCGGGTACTGCGAATATCATCTCAATAACAAAGGTACCTGTCAGCACTGCAGCTGTAATTGGTCCCATTACTGTTACCACAGGCAGTATGGCATTTCTTATCTGATGTCTCCAGACTACCTCAAAAGCTGATAATCCCTTTGCTTCCGCAGTAGTAACATAATCCTGATTAATTACTTCCAGCATGCTTACTCTCATAAGCCGGGTGATAAGTGCCACTGTATACAGGCCTAGGGCGAATACAGGAAGTATAGTGTATTTAAAACCCATCCACCTGGCTACAGGAAACCATTTAAGCTGCAAAGCAAACACGTATTGCAGCAGTGAACCCAGTATAAAATCCGGTACTGATACCCCGATTATCGCTAATATGATACAAAAGTAATCCCAGAACTTGCCCATATTTAACGCTGCGTTGATCCCAAGGCACAACCCCGCAATTACGGCAAATAAAAGAGCTCTGATGCCCAAATCCGCAGAATAAGGGAAGGTCTGGGCAATTATGTCATTTACCTTCTTGTTATGGTATTTAAGTGATGTACCCAGGTCGCCCTTCATCAGGTTCATGATATATTTGCCATACTGGACATGCAATGGTTTATCAAACCCGTAATATTTCATCATATTTGCTTTTATTTCAGGAGTCATTTTCTCGCTTGTAAAAGGGTCGCCGGGCAATATCCTGACCAATATAAAAACAGCAGTGACCAGCACCCATATTGTCAATAAAGATATAATAAACCTCTTTAAAATATATTTAGCCATAAAACCCTCACTTTTCACTAATTATGAAGGTATATGCAGAAACATATACCTTCATAATCTAAACTGTTTTTAAGTATACCTTACTGGTTTCCGGAGTTATTCAAAGTAAGCATATACATAATCAGTGTCTGCGCCTATGAAGAACCTGGACAGGTTCTTAAGGTTATCCTTGGAAAGCCATGCTCTCTGTCTGAACTGAAGAGGCACAAAACCCGCATCTTCCAACAATATCGTCTCGGCCTTATGGAACATTTCCATTCTCTTTGTCTTGTCCTTTTCTACTCTTGCAGCAGCTACAAGCTTGTCAAATTCAGGATTGCTGTACTTGCCGCCGTTCTGCGAATTTGTGGTCTCCCAGAGCTCCATATAGGTCATAGGGTCATTATAGTCGGGACCCCAGCCGTTATAGACCAGGTCGAAATCACCTTTCACATCATTTTCAAGCTTTTGCTTGTATGTAACCATCTTTATTTCAAAGGAGATTCCCAGATTTGTATTTATCTGGTCCTGCAGCACTTCCGCCATAAGCTTTGTAGCATCATCATCAGATATGGTATATTCTACTACTATTTCCTTTGGGTCGGTTATATTAAGCTCCTTCATTGCCTTGTCCAGATATTCCTTTGCTTTTGCTGTATCAGCCTTTGTCGAATATATATTTATCGGATATTCATCACAGTAATAACCATTAACCCCTGCCATAAGAGGGAGCACCAGACGTGTTGCCGGGAAGAACAAGCCCTTGGTAGCTGTCTTTACATAGTTTTCTCTGTCTATAGCATAGTTAAGAGCTTTTCTAAAGTTTACATTCTGCAGCCACGGCTTTTCTGTTCTCTTAAAGTTTATTCTCATCCAGTCGTCAGCGCCGCTCATATATACCTTTACTTTGCCTTCCTGCTGATATTTATCCACCAAAGCTGTAGGTACATCAGCAAAATCAATCTCACCGTTTTCGAACATTCCCAATACCGTATTTGTATCACTTACCAGGAGGATCTTTACTGTTTCCAGCTTGATGCTGTCTTTATCCCAATAGTTGGGATTTTTCTCAAGTACTATTTCCTGTTCATGCTTCCAGTCCTTCAGAATAAAAGGTCCATTGCTAAGTATCTTGTCAGCAGAAGTTGCAAAGTCAGCGCCATACTTTTCAACAAATTCCTTTTTAACCGGATAGAAGCATGAAAGGTCCAAAGTAGAAACAAAGTAGGAAGTCGGATTCACAAGCTTTATTTCGAGAGTTTTATCATCAATCGCCTTAACCCCTACCTGTGAAGCGTCAGTTATCTTGCCGGAGTTAAACTCGGCTGCGTTCTGAATAACATATGCTGCAAAGGAGTATGGAGATGCATTTTTAGGATCAAGAAGTCTTATTATTGCATATTCGAAATCCTTTGCAGTTACAGGAGATCCATCACTCCATTTTGCTTCCCTCAAATGGAAGGTATAAGTAATTCCATCCTCTGACACATCCCATTTCTCTGCCATGCCGGGCTTAACCTGTCCTTCAAAACTTCTTATGAGTCCTTCGCCGAAGCCCTTGATCACATTAGCAGACGCTATTGAGTTGGAAATCTGCGGATCAATTGAGGGTACCGAAGTTAGTGTAAAGGTCAAAGTGTTTTGAACCTCTGCCTCTTTTCCGGTAACGCCTTCGTTCACAGAAGTCTGCTGTTCTTTCGGTCCACAACCCGTCAGCATGGAACTGATCATTAATATTACCAAAAACATAGCCGCTACTGTCAGGTGCCTTTTCTTCATTTTTATTCCCCCTAACTTTATTATAATAATGGCTTTCGCCAATTCATTCCTTTCACTTTCCTACTTAAGCTCAATAAGCTCTTTTGATGATTTGGTGAGTATTTCTATTCCATCAGCCTTGACCAGCACTGTATCCTCTATCCTCACTCCACCCCAGTCAGGCAGATAAATACCTGGCTCTACGGTTATCACATTGCCTTCTGCAAGTGTCTTTTCACAGCTTGAGGACATGAAGGGTTCCTCATGTATATCCAAACCTACCCCGTGTCCCAATCCGTGTCCGAAGAAATCTCCATACCCGGCAGCCTTTATATAACCTCTGGCACAGTCATCAGGCACCCTGCCTGAAACCCCGGCTTTTATTGCCTTTTCACCCTCTGCCTGTGCTGCTTTGACAATATCATAAATTTCCTTCTGCTTCCCGTCGGCTTCACCAACAACAACTGTTCTTGTCATGTCAGACCGGTAACCCTTATACATTGCACCAAAGTCCAAAGTGATGAAATCCCCTTTTTCAATTTTCCTGTCTGAAGGAATTGCATGGGGAAGCGAGCTTCTCCTTCCGGAGGCCACTATGGTTGGAAAGCCTATGTCCTCTGCTCCCTTTTTCTTGATTGTATATTGCAGTTCTCTTTCGATATCCTTTTCTGTAACACCCGGCTTTATAAATTCAAGTATTTCTTCAAAGGCCTCATCTGCTATCCGGGCAGCCTTCCGTATGCATTCTATTTCGCTTTCATCCTTAATGTATCTTATACCCTCAACCAGTCCTAAAGTTGGCACAAGCACTATTCCATTCAAACCATTGGATAGCTTTTCATATAAATCAAAGGTTACCCAATCCTTCTCAAAGCCCAGCCTCTTAATTCCGTATCTGTTGCAGGTGCTCTGAATAGTTTCTATCAAACCCGGTGCCGGAGATCTCCATCTTATCACTTCAAAACCTTTGCATTCTGATTCCGCTTGTTCAGTGTACCTTGAATCAGTAATAAATCCTCTGCTTATTTCGGAAATCACTGCATAAGAATCGGAACCGGTAAATCCTGTTATATAACGGATGTTCGAATCCTTAATAAGAAATATGCCGTCCAGGTCTTCAACTTTTATTCTTTTTCCTAACTTTTCAAGCCTGTTCATTTTTTTACCCCCACAAAATTAAATTATTACCGTCAACTATTTATCCGTAAGGATTTACTTTAGTACACTGGGTGTGCTGACCGCAAGTATTTTCACAAGCCTGTTGGTGAAATTGGCCCAGTTATGCGGTGTCGTGGATGATATGTGTATACTGTCTCCCGGATACAGCTCATATTGCTTATCCTCCAGGAATATGGTAAATATACCTTCCAGAACATATACAAATTCTTCCCCCTGATGCTCGTATGGAATAACTTCCTCGGCATTCTGGGTTGGAAGTATTGTTACAATCACAGGATCCAGCTGACGGTCAGATATGTCACTTCCAAGATTATGGTAAATAAGCTTTGATTCATCAATTCTGATCACTTCATGCTCGTAGCTTCTTATTATCATAGGACGATGGCTTTCGGGCGGTGTAAAGAAGTAATGCAAATCGACATCCAGGGCTTGGGCAATTTTTTTTAACGAATTAATAGCAATTGATGTTAAACCACGCTCTGCCTGTGATAGAAAGCTCACCGACAAATTGGCCTTATCGCTGAGTTCCTTGAGAGTCATACCTTTGGTACTTCTAAGCTCATTTATTTTTTCTCCAATTTCCTTATTCATATTAATCCTCCATTAATCTTGTTATTATCAGCTATATGCTTGTCTTCCCAACCAAACACGGAAAAGAACCTGCTCTTTAAATAGACTTAATTAAAGTGGTTTCAATTATCATATAATTTCATTATTTCCGAATTTTTATAATATATATTCTACTATTACTAAAATTCTCCTGCTTGTTTTCGATATTTATAAAATTTTTTCGATATTTTTACCACATTACTTAAATTAGTGAGTATCGAGCTTTTATGCATTTTCAGTTTGCCAATTTTTGCTGTTGTTTGACATTTGTCATGACATGCTATATAATATGCATTATGTAAACACAGACATTCGCTGAATCCCGGTTTTACCGGGTACGGAGGAACCAATTCTGGGGTTAATCCATGGACTATAGCAAATAGGTTTATAGCGAAGCTTAAACCTACTTCGATTTCCTTGATTTTATTTGCGTCAGACAATTCCACATTAATGTAAATCTGACGCAAACTATGATCCATGGTAGGGAACCTTCTGTCCCGAACCCGTCAGCTAACTTCGGAGGCAAGCATTATTAAACTCTAAATCAATATTTAAATTCAAAGTTTAGTAATGTATCAATGATTCATGTGTCCTATTGCTTTTAAAATTACATTCCGGGACACATATCTATGGAAGGAGTGTATTGTGTATGAAAAAAAGTCTTAAACTTATTATCTGTGTTACAATTATTTCCATACTTCTAATTGGACAAACCATAGGTGTATTTGCAGATACTTATTACGGTTTGTTGAAATTCAGAAGCAGAGGAACTGCAGTAGTTAAATTGCAGCAGGCACTAAATGCCAAAGGATATTCAATCGGAGCTGCCGATGGAATATATGGTAAAAAGACCGAAAATGCGGTAATCAGGTTTCAGCAGGCTAATCGTCTTAGAATTGATGGTTTTGCCGGCAGGGAAACTCAAGGAAAACTTTTCAATACTACTACTTTGGCTGCAAGGGGGACAAGCAGTCAAGCATCAACTGATCTCTACTGGCTTTCAAGAATAATACATGCCGAAGCTGAAGCCGAGCCATATGCAGGCAAGGTTGCAGTTGGTAATGTTATCTTGAATAGGGTCAAATCAGATGATTTCCCTGATACAGTTAAAAGTGTAATATTTGAGTATTATAAAGGTATTCCTCAGTTCAGCCCAGTTGCAGATGGTACTATCTATAATGCACCTAATGCTGATAGTATAAGGGCAGCAAAAGCTGCAATGAGTGGTACAAACTATGTCGGAAATGCAACTTATTTTTTCAATCCCGACAAGTCAGAAGGTACGTGGATTATAAACAACAAGACAGTAGTTAAAAGAATTGGTAACCATGTGTTTTACAAATAATCAAACAAAAAACGAAGACACAAATTTGTGTCTTCGTTTTTTTATATATTTACCCTTTTCCAGAAGGATGGTACTCCCAGCAGCAATATCGGATATATCTCAAGGCGCCCTATAATCATGCACATGGACAATACCAGCTTGCTGAAATCAGACAGCGATGAATAATTGCCCACTGCGCCTACGGCGCCGAAACCAGGCCCAACATTGCCGAGAGTTGCGGCTACAGAGGTTATTGTTGTTGACCAGTCCAGATTATCAAAGGAAACAGCCAATACAGCAGCAATAAAAATTATCATGTACATGAAAAAAAATCCAAGCACTTCAGATATTGTCTTTTCATCAACCGCCCTGCTGCCAAGCCTGACAGAGTAAACTGCTTTCGGATGGATTATCTGCAGCAATTCTCTTTTCATTACCTTGAAAAGCAGCAGGAACCTGATGTTCTTTATGGCGCCGCCGGTTGAGCCGGCGCAGCCACCGACAAACATCAGCATGAAAAGTATTATCTTGCTGAACATTCCCCATTCATCCGAATTTGTTGAAGCGTAGCCGGTTGTGCTGATTATGGTAACAACCTGAAAGGATGAGTGACGCAGAGCTTCTCCTATTGTACTGAATATTTTCTCAAAATATAGATCCAAAGTAATTAATACAATTGATATTATTACAACTCCCGAATAAAAACGGAATTCCTCGTCTTTGAGCGGTGCTCTGAGATCGCCCCTCAGCATTTGATAATACAGTGTAAAATTGGCACCGCATATAAACGTAAATATTGTAATGATTATCTCTACAGGTAAATTATTATATCCTCCAACACTGGCATTCATATTGGAAAATCCTCCTGTTCCAACTGTGCCAAAGGTATGGATGGCTGAATCAAAAAGAGGCAGCCCTGCGATTTTCAACAGGATGATTTCCACAACTGTAATTATTATATAAATGCCATATAGAATTTTCGCGGTTTCTGCTACTTTAGGCACAATTTTTCCCGGTGTAGGGCCGGGACTTTCTGCCTTCATCATTTGCAGGGCACCGGCACCTGCAGATGGCAGAACAGCTAAGGTAAGCACAATAACACCCATGCCGCCCACCCAGTGGGTAAAGCTTCTCCAAAAGAGTATGCTCTTTGGCAGGTCCTCTATATGAGTCAGAATACTGGCGCCGGTTGTTGTAAAACCTGAGCTGGTTTCAAAAAAACTATCAATAAAAGAAGGAATGGTTCCGCTGATTACAAAAGGAAACGAACCGAAAAAGGAGAGGAGTATCCAACCCAATGCAACAATGGCAAAACCATCACGGGCATACATGCACCTTTTGCCGGTCTTTATAAAAGTCAATGGTACACCGACCAATCCTGTTATCAGAATGCTGATAACAAAGGCTGCAATATCTGTTTCATGGTAATATGCCGCTACTGCCAGCGAGGGTATCATCAACAAAGCTTCGCAGGCCAGCAACATACCAAGTACCCTTAATACTACCCTAAAGTTCAATTTATATTCCTCCTGCAGAATTCACTGCTACTTCGTTCAAGCTAGAGAAATTCTTGTCTTTTGAAATAACTATAACCCGGTCCCCTTCTTTTATGATGTCATTTCCATGAGGTATAACAACTTCCTTTTTTCTTACAATTGTCGCAATTATTACGTCCTTTGGAAGTCCCAGCTTCTTTATCTTAGTGTTCAGAATTTTACTTCCGCTGTCGGCAATTATCTCTGTTATCTCAGCCTGTCCCTCAATAATCCTATAAAGAGACTCTACACTGTTGCCGCGGACAAATTTCAGTATGTGATTGGTTGTAATCAGCTTAGGGCTTATGACGCTGTCAATACCCAGGCTCTTTATTATGTTTACATAGTTCACACGGCTTACTTTTGCTATTACCTTTTTTACTCCGTTTTGTTTTGCCAGCAGTGCCGACATTAAGTTTTCCTCGTCCATACCTGTCATGGCTATAAACCCATCCATATCACTGACATTTTCCGATTTCAGAAGTTCCTCATCAGTTCCGTCCCCGTGTATTACCAAAACTTCAGGAAGCAGTTCAGACAGTTGAACGCATTTTTCTCTGTCCAACTCGATTATCTTTACTTTTATGTCCATTTCTGTAAGAATTTTTGCCAGATAAATCGTAATTCGTCCGCCTCCTGCTATCATGACATTTTTAATCCTTTGGGGGCACTTGTCTGACAGCTTGCAAAAATTATACAGATTAGACGACTTGCCTATTACATAAATTCTATCATTTTCCTGAATTACAAAGTCCCCATTCGG
>CAZUGK010000026.1:34409-35418 GCA_964619815.1 uncultured Clostridiaceae bacterium
ATTCGGGACTATAACCTCATCATCCCTTATGACTACTCCAATCAATATGGAGGAAATAATCTTATTGCTGATATCCCTCAAGGGTTCTCCAATTATTCCCATTTCCCTCGTGGCTTTGATTTCAACCATTTTGACTCTTCCCTTTGCAAAGCTCTCAACATTTATTGCAATTGGGAAGTTCAGTACGTTTGCGATTTCTTCGGCAGCTGCCTGCTCCGGATTTATGATAAGATCCAAATCAAGCTCTTCCTTTAACAAGGAAAGCTCTTTTGCATATTCAGGGTCTCTTATCCTTGCTATTGTATGCTTAACTCCAAGCTTTTTCGCAGTAAGACAGCAGACCATATTGACCTCATCGCTGCTTGTAACAGCAATTAACAAGTCGGTGGTATCAATTCCCGCTTCCATAAGAATATTGGTGCTGACGCCGCTTCCTCTGATGCAAAGCACCTCAAGATTTTCTTCCGCTTTGCTCAAAGCAGCATAATTCTTGTCAATGATTATCACATCGTGATTACTCTTTGACAAGCTTTCAGCCAGGTTATACCCGACTTTACCGGCGCCTATAATGATTATTTTCATCTCCCAATCCCCCATATATTTGTTTTGCACCGGTCCATAAATAGTAGTCCAACAGTGCAAACCATTTTCATTGATGTTATAAACCGCAGCTATTCGGTATATCCCTTAATGTAATTTATATAATTACATTCTAAAAAGAACACTATTGTCAAAAGCCTCATTAAGCTGTGCCCTTATTACACTGGCAGTATCTTCATCCTCAATCATTACTGCACATTCAAAGCTGGAATTCAGCATGTTCAAGCTGCTCAACCTGCTTGAAAAAGAAAGTACAAAAGCGTACCTATCTATTAAAAGGAGGTTGTTTGTAACTGAATTATTGACTCGAACCTGCCCCTCCGCCTTACATACACTTCTCAGAAGCGATAAGGATATATCCCCCTTGAAAAGCAGCTTCGGTATAATTACTTTGCAGGAACTGCAGCAT
>CAZUGK010000026.1:35428-41188 GCA_964619815.1 uncultured Clostridiaceae bacterium
CAATTATTAATTCAACAATATCCTCATGTAGTGATCTAGTCCAAACTCCTGAAATCATAATATCAGGTTTTGGACTTTCATTCAGCAAAGCACCCACGGTGTCAATAAGCTGCTGTTTTGATGGAATATAGCGAACGTTACTACCCATAGCACACCTCCTGAATATTTTCGATGACAAATACCATTATACTATAATATCATTCTACAGGTAACAGCAGCTATTGGCAAGTTTAACCAATAACCGGGCTGCGGCTCTTAACCTTTTTTACTTGATTATCCGCGGCAATCTTCATAATATCTTCATATTTCTGACTTAATATTATAATAGCGCTGATTCTAAGCAGTTTTATTTTTAGGAGGCCATATCATATGTATAATGATACCGTTCTTGACCATTTCTCTGATCCCAGAAATTTCGGAGTATTAAAGGACGCAGACGGAACAGGCAGCTCAGGCAACGCTTCGGATGGCGACAACATAATTGTTTATATAAAGGTTGAAGATTCCGTGCTTGTTGATGTCAAATGCAAGGTTTTCGGCTGTGCAGCTGCTATAGCGGCGGGGAGCATGGTTACTCTTCTTTCAAAGGGTAAAACTCTGGAGGAAGCTCTCCTTATATCCAATGAAGATGTGGCAGAAGCTTTAGGCGGACTGCCTGAAAGAAAGCTTCTGTGTTCGAATATAGCAGCAACTGCGCTGCACAATGCAATTTATGACTTCATGGAGAAAAAATAGCTCTAAAATTCTGCTTTTATGGAGGTGATTCATTTGATCCTTAGGAAAGACCAAATCAACAGGTATATGCGGCATATAGCAATACCTGAAATAAGCGGGCAAGGCCAGAAAAAAATTATTGATTCCTCAGTGGTTCTTTTCAGTAAAAACCCCGATGAGGCTGCACTAGCCCTGTATTATCTTGCAGCTTCCGGAGTAGGAAAGATATATTGCAGCTTCGCCGATTCCGCCGGTTGGGAAGAGTTATCCGCACGGCTCCTGGATTTTAACGGCGACGTGGAAATACAGCTTCAGGATTCTGAAGCATTAATAGCATCAGAAGAACCAGTCACAGCAAGGATTATTGCCGGCAATCCAGATTTTGTAGAGGCAATCGCACAGAATATTATAAAATCCGGCAATCCAGAAAAATATATACCAACAATAGCAGCAATACATAATGGTTGGAAGGGAGCTGTACGAACCTTTACAGACCGAATAGGGCTGGAGGGCTTCACTGCTGAAATGGCAAAATGCAATGATAATAGAAACTTCAGCGGTACTTTTGGCTGTCCCGATATTCTATCAGGCTCTTTTTCAAATTTAATTGCTGTTATTGAACACCTTAAGCTGGCTTTAACTCTTGGAAAACCAATATCTGAAGCGCTGTACCATGATCTTTCTGTCATGGAGTTTGACTTTGCAGGAAGCTCCGCTGACCTGCTTTGCAAACTTCTTGCTCCAATACCGGAAGCTTGTGATTTCAATGCTCTTACTGACTCAAAGGTACTAATCGTAGGCTGCGGAGGATTGGGCTCGCCCGCTGCCTTCGCACTTGCATCAGCAGGCGTAGGTACAATAGGCTTGGTCGATTATGACACGGTAGAAATAAGCAATCTTAACAGGCAAATTATGCACTCCGTTTCCAGAATCGGCATGCCAAAGGTGCAGTCAGCCGAGCTGTTCCTCAAGCAAATAAATCCCAATGTCAGGCTGGAAACCTATAATACAAGGATCAGCATGGGAAATGCAAAGGATTTAATAGGCTCTTACGATATGATAATAGGCGCACTGGATAATTTACCTGCAAGATATATACTTAATGATGCCTGCTATGCGGCAAAGAAACCGCTGCTGGAAGCCGGGGCAATGAGTATTTCCGGTCTTGCAACAACTATAATTCCAGATATAGGACACTGCTACCGCTGCATCTTCCCGGAGTCCAACAACAGTAATCCGCTCCCTTCCTGTTCCGAAACAGGAGTGTTAGGCCCCGTACCTGGGGTAATGGGTATAATACAGGCAGCAGAAGCTGTAAAGCTTATATCAAATACCGGAGAGTCCTTAAAGAACAAGATACTTCTTTTTGATGTGTTTGATACTGACATATATGTTGCAGCTGTTGGAAAAAACAACAATTGTATATTATGCGGCAAATAAAAAAACTTCTGCTTAATATTAAGCAGAAGTTTTTTTATTTGCTATACCCTCTGGAACAGAGTTGTTGACAGGTATCTTTCCCCTGTATCCGGCAGAAGTACAACTATATTTTTACCCTTGTTTTCAGGTCTCTTGGCAACCTCAGTTGCTGCATGCAGTGCTGCTCCTGATGATATGCCTACCAGCAAGCCCTCTGCAGCTGCAAGCTTTCTCGCTGCATCAAAGGCCTCATCATTCTTAACTCTGAAAATTTCATCTATAACAGCTTTATTCAGTGTATCCGGAATAAAGCCTGCACCGATCCCCTGCAGCTTGTGGGAACCCGGGTTTCCGCCCGAAAGCACCGGTGAATCATCAGGCTCCACAGCTATAATTTTCACATTAGGGTTCTTTGCTTTAAGCGCCTCGCCGACTCCTGAAATTGTTCCGCCTGTGCCTACTCCTGCAACAAATATATCTACTTTACCGTCAGTATCTCTCCAGATTTCCTCAGCTGTTGTTTTCTTATGGATAGCCGGGTTTGCGGGATTCTTAAACTGCTGGGGCATAAAGGAATTGGGAGTCTCTGCCACAAGCTCTTCAGCCTTTTTTATGGCACCCTTCATTCCATCAGGACCGGGAGTAAGTACCAGTTCTGCTCCCAATGCTGCAAGCAGACTCCTTCTTTCAATGCTCATTGTTTCCGGCATTGTAAGTATGAGCTTATATCCCTTTGCTGCTGCAACAAATGCCAGTGCTATTCCGGTGTTTCCGCTTGTAGGCTCAACTATCACCGTATCCTTGCTTATAAGCCCTTTTTCCTCAGCGTCCTTTATCATTCCATAGCCTATTCTGTCTTTGACGCTGCCTCCCGGATTGAAGTATTCCAGTTTGGCTATTATTTTCCCATTGATACCGTTTTGGCTGTTATAGTTAACAGTTTCCAAAAGCGGTGTATTCCCGATAAGTTCCGTAATGCTTTTTGTTATTTTTCCCATTATTATTTACCTCCAAAGTTAATATTATTTATCCTATATGAATAGTGGGTCTTATATGAAAAAATTATATGTAGTACATATATGCTTCATTATTTGTCATCTTTTTATACTCGCTTGTCAAATCCTCAAGGGTGATATTGTCTACAATATTTCCAATACTAGCATTTATTGCGTTCCAAACTGTTTTTCTTATACATTCTTCAATTTTGTCATTGGTTTTTTCATTCATGCTTTTCTCATCAATTACTGAGAGGTTTCCTTCCAATGCTCTCAACACAGCACCTACAGCTATGTTTTCCGGACTATCTGCCAATGCATATCCGCCCTGAGAGCCCTTGATGCTGTTTATAAGCCCTGCTTTTCTCAAGGTTGAGAAAACCTGTTCAAGGTAGCCTTCAGATATGTTTTGCCTCTCAGCGATGCTCTTCAGAGATATGTGGTCTCCTGCTGAATATACAGCCATATCAACCATTGCCCTTAATCCGTATCTGCCTTTTGTAGAAATCTTCATTTGTATCTCCCACTATTCCAATATGTTTTATTGATTTATTATAGCATGCAATTTTTGTAATTGCAAGCATATTTATTATAAATCAATTTTATCATTTATATAAGTCTGTCTGCCAGCTATATATAAAATATACTTATCCTCAATTTCAGGATTTTCTTTGATAAATGAAACAAAATATGAAATGCATTTAAGTGTTTCTTCATCAAGTATATGCTCTATTTTTTCAACTTCCTCCAGTATATTGTCAGAGACACCCAAGAGACGCAAAAACTCTTCTACCATCATATGCCTTCTTAACAAGCCTTCTCCGAGCCTCTTTCCCTCTTCATTCAGGGTAATATATCCATACTTTTCATAGTCCGCCAGGTTTAATTCAGCGAGTTTCTGCGCAGCCTTTGTAGCTGAAGGAGGCTGCACATTGAGCGAACTGGACAAATCGTTAATTCTGGTAAAGCCTTTATCCATAGATAATCTGTATATCATCTCAATATAATCCTCCATAGCTGCTGTCAGTCCTTTTTCTTTCTTCATATATCCCGTAAATGTGTAAAAATCCTTACTTTTCATTATATCACCCGCTTTATCTTAAACTCGATTAATAAATTATATGCTTTTCCGATAATTATGACTACCCCTTTAGTAACATTTTTGAACTTTAGTCATATCTTGTATTAAACGCATTTTTTAGCCCCGGCTAACACATTTCGCCCAATATAATGATTTTACATATAATATATAGTGATGAAGGTGAGTTATTGTGGATAGTGAAAGCAATCTGAGCAAAATAAGCATCCGGACAAATAAACTGGATCTCTTATTAAGAGAACCTCTCAACAGTATGACTGTTTCAAAAAGATTCAAGCAGCTTCTAAAGTTTCTGGGGCCCGCCTTTATTGTCAGTGTTGCTTATGTTGACCCCGGAAATTTTGCTACTAATATTAGCGGAGGATCGCAATTTAATTATAATCTGGTTTGGGTTATCCTATGGAGCAACCTTATGGCGATATTCCTGCAGACAATGTCTGCAAAGCTGGGTATCGCTACCGGCCATAACCTTTCAGAAATGTGCAGAAAAGTATTTTCAAGACGGTTGAACTGGTTTTTCTGGTTGATTGCAGAATTTGCGGCTATGGCTACTACCATGGCTGAATTTCTCGGCGGTGCATTGGGAATTTACCTGCTTTTCGGAATTGATTTAAGACTGGCCGGAGTTATAACCTGCATAGTGACTTTTGCCATAATATATATGCAGAAATATGGACAACGGGTTGTTGAAATAATAATCACCGTGCTGGTAGCAGTAATATGTATCGCCTACAGCCTTGAAGTTTTCCTTGCAAAACCCGACTGGGCAGCCGTAGGACTTCATACGGTAATTCCCTCACTGCCTGACGGCAATGCCGTCCTCATAGCTGTCGGCATGCTTGGGGCTACTGTAATGCCTCACGTAATATATCTGCATTCTCAATTAGTACAATGCAGAAACGAAGGAATGACACCTGAAGATAAACTGAAGCACTACCGGATGGAAAAGATAGATGTTGCCATTGCAATGAACATTGCCTTTCTTGTCAATGCGTCAATGGTTATTGTTTCTGCTGCCGTGTTTTACAGCCAGTGGCTTGCAGTCGACTCTATAGAGCAGGCCCACCAGTCCCTCGCCCCGCTGCTCGGCTCACTCTCAAGCGGTGCCTTCGCCATTGCTTTGCTGGCATCAGGCTTCTCTTCCTCAGCAGTTGGCGCCATGGCAGGAGAAACCGTAATGGACGGCTTTGTTGACATCAAAATACCCCTTAACACGAAAAGACTTGTAACTATGGCTCCTGCGATGCTTGTAATTCTGGCAGGCGTCAACCCTATGAAAGCTCTTGTCATTAGCCAGGTATGCCTCAGCTTTGCGCTTCCGGCAGCAATAATACCCATGATAATAATCACAGGAAAAAAAGAGCTTATGGGAGACTTTGTCAATAGGCCTTTAACCAAGGCTGTAGGCTGGTTGATTGCATCACTTATTATCGGACTCAATACAGTACTTTTGTATATGGTTTTTACGGGCAATGCGTGAGTACTGTAAATAATAAAGGATATAGAAGCATTACAGCAACTATATCCTATAAA
>CAZUGK010000027.1:0-41170 GCA_964619815.1 uncultured Clostridiaceae bacterium
TTAGATTTTTTATTAAAAAACACCAAAAATGACTGTGTGCTGAATAATTTATTTTTTATTTATGGGGGGAAGACTTTGAAAAACCTGTTGAAAAAGTGGAAACAGATCAGCTTGGTAAAACAAATAATCATAGGTTTGATTATTGGTATTATACTGGCTGTGACGATTCCAGAAACGGCAAAACCGGTTGTTATTTTAGGTTCCTTATTTGTAGGTGCTTTGAAGGCAATTGCACCTATATTGGTTTTCTTCTTAGTTGCATCAGCGCTCTCTCAGCATAAGAGCGGACACCAAACCAACATGAAATCCATTGTCGTACTTTATGCTTTGGGTACATTCTTAGCCGGTGTTGTAGGTGTTGTCGCAAGTTTTGTGTTTCCGGTAACCTTGACGCTGACATCGGGTGTTGAGAGTGTGTCAGCTCCCGGTGGTATCATAGAGGTTCTTAAGTCATTACTGTTGAACCTGGTTGATAATCCGATAAAAGCACTATTTAACGCCAACTATATTGGTATATTAGCATTTGCGGTACTCCTTGGCTTCACATTAAGAAATGCTTCCGAATCAACAAAGACATTGATGTCGAATTTTGCAGATGCGTTGTCTGAAATGGTTAGACTTGTCATAAGCTTCGCACCATTGGGAATCATGGGTCTGGTATTCGATTCCTTTGCCACAAGCGGTCTCGAGTCCCTGCTAAGCTATGGGCAGCTGCTTCTGGTTCTGGTAGGCTGCATGGTTTTCGTAGCTATTGTTGTAAACCCGATTATTGTATACCTGAATATCCGCCAAAATCCATTCCCGCTCGTATTTAAGTGCTTGAGGGAAAGCGGTATTACAGCATTCTTTACACGCAGCTCAGCCGCGAATATCCCTGTAAATATGAGCCTGTGCGAAAGATTAGGCTTGGATAAGGATACGTATTCAGTATCTATTCCGTTAGGGGCTACAGTAAACATGGCTGGTGCATCCGTTACTATTTCAGTATTGACCCTTGCGGCAGTTCATACATTGGGAATCCAGGTGGATATACCTACGGCTGTAATCTTAAGCGTGTTGTCAGCTGTAAGTGCTGCCGGCGCTTCAGGCGTAGCAGGCGGATCACTGCTGTTGATTCCTTTGGCAGCAAGCTTATTTGGAATTCCAAATGACATAGCTATGCAAATAGTTGGTGTAGGTTTTATAGTAGGTGTTATACAGGACTCCTGCGAAACTGCAATCAACTCATCAACAGACGTTCTCTTCACTGCAACAGCTGAATTTGCAAAGTGGCGTAAAGAAGGAAAACCAATTGTTATCAACAAATAAAAAAGGCTTCTACATGAAGCATTTTAACAACCAAGGAAGCCTTTTTTGAAACTCATTTACGGAAAGTGTACACTAAGGAAATTTATACTTTCCTATTCGTTATAAAAAACTGAATTACAGCTAAGCAATGGGGACGGTTGTTTTGCAGCCATAATAAATTTGGCGGGCAAAAATAAACCGTCCCTGCTGCTTTTGTTAACCCTGTTGCTATTGTTGTTGCTGCTGTTGCTGATTTAAGCTATTGTTGCTATCCAGGTAATTAACACGGTTGTTTAAAAACATTAGGTGATTATCCATATCTGCGCTCATTTGCTCGTATTTTTGCTTTGCTGTTTGATCTTGTGTAGCTTCAGCCGCCATTGCATAAGCACCCTTTGCAGCTTCAGCGGATGCTATAGCTTTCTTTAAGTCGCTTTGGACTGTCATTACATACACCTCTTTTCAAATTTAGTTACATAGAATATTTTCTTAAAATAACAGATTAATATGTAAAGCATTTTTTGATTAATTATGAATAAAATGTATCTGAAATTGACGGTATATTTCCTGTAGTGCCGTTTTTGCTCCTGCAAAATATGTTCACTTACAAGGCAATATATTGAAAATACAAATCAGGTATGTTAAAATGTGATAAATTATAACTTAGGAGCAAATAATATGAAATATGCAGAGCAAGTAAAAAACACAACTTTACATCACCATCACAGGTAAGGCTTGTTTATGGTATAATACCATGGATCAAAGCCTGTTGATATCTGCCGGCATCGTATCTGTGGTGGTTAAGAGATAAAGCTTTATCATAAACCCATGCAGATACAACAAATGCATGGGTTTATTTTTTATAATGATTAGGAGGATTATCATGAAAAATATTGTTAAGCCGTCTATTTTACCCGGGTTCATGGAGTTGCTGCCCCAGGACCAAATAACCTTCAATTATATGCAGGATACTATAAGGAAGAACTTTGAAAAGTATGGTTTTCTGCCAATTGATACGCCAGTTATTGAGAAATCGGAAATATTACTGGCAAAGGGCGGCGGGGAGACAGAAAAGCAAATATACAGGTTCAACAAGGGCGATAGCGATTTATCCCTAAGGTTCGACCTGACAGTACCTTTGGCAAGGTATGTTTCCCAGTATATCTCTTCACTGACCTTTCCTTTCCGCAGATATCAGATAGGTAAGGTATTCAGGGGGGAGAGGAACCAGAAAGGGAGATTCCGCGAATTTTATCAGTGTGATATTGACATAATAGGTAATGGAAGCCTCAGTGTCATAAATGATGCGGAAATTCCGAGCATCATTTACTCAACCTTCAAGGATCTCGGATTTGATGCATTCTCTATCCATATAAACAACAGGAAGGTTCTGAACGGCTTCTTTGATTCCCTGGGTGTTGCCAATAAGGTTGAAGTCTTAAGAACGATTGACAAGCTGGACAAAATTGGTATTGACTCAGTAAAAAAAGAGCTTTCTGAGATATGTGAAAGTGAGTCGGTTGTTGAAAAAATAATAGAATTTGTGAGCATCGAAGGTAGCAACCGGGAAACTTTGGAAGCTTTAGGCCAGCTTAATATAGAAAACGATATGTTTAAGGAAGGGCTTGAAGAGTTATCAAAGGTGGTTCACTTTATCAGCCTGTTCGGCGTGCCTGAAAAGAACTGCAAAATAGACCTGAAGATTGCCAGAGGCTTGGACTACTATACAGGAACGGTATATGAGACAATTCTGGATGATTACCCGAGCATTGGATCAGTATGCTCCGGAGGGAGATATGATAATCTGGCGGAATATTATACAGAGCAGAAGCTGCCCGGAGTCGGAATATCGATCGGATTAACAAGGCTGTTCTATCAACTGAGGGAAGCAGGCATTAATCTGGGCAATAACAAATCTGCTTTAACCCAAGTGTTAATTGTACCAATGAACGATGATGTAGAATATGCCGTAACGACTGCAAACCGCTTAAGGGAAGAAAATATAATCGCAGAAGTGTACATGGAGGCTGCAAAGACCTCAAAGAAGCTTGCATATGCCAACAAGCTCGGAATTCCTTATGTTGTTCTGATAGGCGAGGAAGAGATCAGCAGTAATATGCTGACACTTAAGGATATGAAGGTAGGGGAACAGAATAAACTGCCTGTTGAAGATACGATAAAACAAATTAAAGAGGGCTTGTCTGATAAATAGTATTGTTAGAAACTGCCATTTATTATAAGGAGTAATCAAAATGGATTATAGCGTATTTGATATTATTGGACCGAGGATGGTAGGCCCCTCCAGTTCCCATACTGCCGGAGCGGCAAGACTGGGTAAGGTAGCCAGAAGGATCAGCGGGAACGACGTAGCCAAGGTTGCCTTTGTGCTTTACGGTTCATTTGCCAAAACCTATAAGGGTCATGGTACAGACCGGGCACTTATGGCAGGGATTATGGGCATGGAGCCCAACGACCCAAACCTTGGTAAATCCTTGGAGATTGCCAAAGCCTCAGGTCTGGAATATGAATTTGTCGTTAGTGATGCCGATCCGCCTCATCCCAATACTGCAAAAATGATAATAACCGGCAGCAGCGGTAAGCGGACGGAAGTGGTAGGTTGCTCCATCGGGGGCGGCAGTATAAGGGTAGTACAAATCAATGGGTTGAACGTAGAGTTTACCGGTGAATATCCTACATTGGTAATCCGGCACATAGACCGGCCGGGAGTCATAGCGCAAGTAACCGGACTTATGGTTCAATTCGATATCAATATTGCGTTTATGAGGGTTTTCAGGCAGAGTAAGGGCCAGGATGCCTTTATGATTATTGAAACCGATAATGACATATCAAAAAAGGTGATTGCCCGGGTCAAGGCTTTGGGTGATGAAATTCAAGACGTATACCTGATAGAAGCATTGTAGCGGAAAGAAGAAGGTGCGGATGAGTATAAATTTTACAAGCGGTTCAGAACTTTTGGGTTTGTGCAATAAAAACAATATCAGGATATTTGAAATGATGCTGGTAAGAGAGGTTCATATATCCCAAAAAAATAAAGAAGTTATAGTAAACGAAATGAAGGAAAACCTCGAAGTAATGAAAAAAGCTATTGATAGAGGTTTGAATGAGGACATCCGTTCCGTCAGCGGTTTGACCGGAGGAGACGCCAAAAAGCTTAGGCATTACTATGAAAAGGGACCTACGGTATCGGGGCAGGATTTGAATAGGGCAGTAGCTGCTGCCATGGCTGTATTGGAGGTTAATGCCGCCATGGGACAGATTGTTGCGGCACCGACTGCCGGTTCCAGCGGAATTCTGCCGGGGTCGATCATTACGACAGCACAGCGTTTTGGTAAATCGGATGAGGATATAGTCAATGCCTTATTTACGGCGGCTGCGGTCGGTTATTTGATTACCAGAAACGCTACGGTTGCTGGTGCTGAAGGAGGCTGCCAGGCAGAAACCGGTACAGCATCAGCAATGGCGGCAGCAGCTATTGTTGAGATGCTGGGGGGAACGCCTTCACAAGCTTTGGATGCAGCGGCAATGACAATAAAGAACATTTTAGGCCTGGTATGTGATCCCATCGCAGGCCTGGTTGAGGCACCATGCATTAAGAGGAATGCAATCGGGACGGCAAATGCTCTTATTTCTGCAGATATGGCATTGGCAGGCATCACAAGCCTCATTCCCTTCGATGAAGTGGTAGAAGCCATGTTGAAGGTAGGCAGATCCCTGCCATGCGAGCTTAGAGAGACTGGCACCGGTGGACTTGCATGGACGCCTACGGGAAAGCAGATTAATGAACGGATTTTTGGTAAAGCTTAAGCTCTTTTAAAATTAATTGATCCGGGGCCTTCTGCCAAAGCCGGATCAACCCTAGAGCCTTCCGGCAGCTCATATTTCAGGGCATCGGATGGACATTTGTCTATGGTTGCAATGATCTGTTCCGACGTTGCAGCCTCTATTTTTATCCATGGCCTTTCTTTCGGTTTGAAGACTTGAGGAAGGCTTCTCCAACATGCGCAGGCATGGGTACACTTTTGGGGAATCCAATAAACAATCAAATCATCAGTCTGGTATTTTTTTACTATATCTTTCGTATCCATATATGTTTGTATTCACTCGCTTTCTTAAGTTTTTGAACTGTACTTCGCTTCGTTGCTTCTGATTCCAATTATATCATTTTTTATATTGCTGATGGACAAATAATTAAATATTCTGAAAATTTATATTGCGTTAATGGGTTTTTGTGATATAATTAAATTAGGAAGGATAAATGCATCAAAAAGATGTAGAATATCTTTCTAACAGGCTCTAATTCAACTAATGTTTAACTTTCCCAATATACTATAATCTGATAGGTTTGAGCTTTCAATTGTAGGTTGTGTTGCAGGTAAAATTAGTTTAGAGTTTGTTTGGTAAGATCTTTGTTTTCAAAATAGGAATGAGGTAATTGGTACTTGGTAGGTTCAAGTGGTAATTCGGTTGAATTGGAGCTTGTTTTGCAAGGTGGTTTATTTAGCACTAAAATAAACCACCTTTAATTTTTCATTTTTCAACCTTTATATATTTCTCTTATCATCTATCTGGTAGATTCTCTTAAGAAGTTCAAAGGACTCTCCGAGTCTTAAGTCCCAATACAACTGGGTCCTCTGGCCAAATACCACGCCAAGCTTGCTGACAACAGCTTTACGGTCCTGCTGCGGGGAAAGCCCGCTTATTCTAACATAACCGGAGGTAGGATGAAGTATCCCTGTCATCATTTTTACAGTTGTACTCTTACCGGCGCCGTTTGGTCCGATATAGCCCACTATATCCCCCTGCTCAATATTAAAGCTTATATCGTCAACAGCACGAACCCTCACTTTTTCGGGATGAAACAAACTTGATACTGAGCCTCTCAGGCCTTTTTTCTTTTTGGTCACCTTAAATTCCTTTACAAGGTTTTCCGCTTCCAATAATGCCATAAAAACTACCTCACGATCCGGAACTTTCATAATTTCTCAATCCATGATTAAAAACCAGGTTTGCAAGAATAAACATTACCACTCCTATTAACGGCGTCCAAAATGACATATCAAAGGGAATTGTAAACCGGCCATCAATACCGAGGAATTCACAAGCGGGATAAAAGCTTATGAATGCAATCGGTATTATAAGTGTCAGCATCAATTGCACAAAATGCTGTATAGCCATAGAAGACACTATTTTTTCCGGGGGCAGCTTCCCGATATATATGCTTAAAGGAGTCTGGTAGATATACTGAAAAGGTCTATGGCGATATCTCCCTGGGTTATGCGGTCCTGTATCGTATGCTCCACATTTCCGCTGTAAAAGGACGCAAGTATAATTGATATCATTGCATATGTCAGCATTTGAGCTTCGTTAACCTCTGCCACACTAACGATGCCCCTGTATGCAGTTTTCCACAGGAACATATTTGCGACAATTATAATAAGATTGGTACCTAATGCTGTAAACACTTTAAAAGACTCACAGATGAATATCTTCTGTATTTCATAAAAAACGGCGAGCTTCATATGGAGGAAAACGACATCAGATATTCGCTTAAAAGGGGCGATTTTTTCATACTGCAGCCGGGCCTCATACATACAGGCTTTAAGAAAGCATGCTGTGATTATTACTATATTCATTATCTTCATATTCAGTAAGCTATTCAAGAAATATACAGGTATTCCCCCCATACAGTATCGAAAAAAGGTGTTCGCAGATACTAAAAGAGCGAGCGGAGAATTAACAGAATATATTGACAGTAGTGTTAAGTCTAATATATAATTTATATAGTTAAACGTTTAAGAAAAAAGGCAAGGCGGTTTTTGTATGAATAATAATAAAATTTACGCTACCGGTAATGAGGTGATATCCTTGCCGGAAATCCGGGAAGCAGATGGCGCTATATTAAGCATGACCTTCTTATATATGAGATACAAAGGCATGATATCCCTGACAGGAAATGAGGAAACTCCTTTGTTCAAGCCTTTTGTTGAGCTTAATGGCAGGAGGAGAGGACCGGATAATATTAAGTGGTCCAGGGTCTGCCATTGGATACCTGCCTTTGATGGTAATATTGAAGATTTGGGAGTAAGCGGTATGATACTCACTCCTATTGGGGAGCGGGGATTCATCTATGAGCTTAATGTCAGGAACCACGGCGATAAGGATATGTATATAAATGTGGGGCTGGAAGGCTTATGGTCCCGTGCTGTGCATGAAATAAACGAAAGCAAGGATATAGACGGAAGGAAGCTGTTTTATAATAGTGGTTGGAACGGCGGTTCCTACTGCTTTGACCTGAGAAATGCATTTTCCGTATTCTCATTTGCTCCAATGCCGGAAGAAGATATGGAAAGCACGGCTAAGTACCAAGGAGAAAGTATCAGCTATTGTTTCAGTAAGAAAATAACCTTGTCTGCAGGAGGCGAGGAAAGAGTATGCTTCTATTTCGGCCTGGGCTTCGAGGAAGTCGGTGCCGTTACAGCTGCCAAGGAGATGTATAGAAGAGGCTTTGACTACGAATTAAGCACAACTGTAAAATGGCTGAAAAGCCGTATGAAGAGAGCCGGTGATCCCCACGTAGAACAGATACTCAATCAAAATCTTTTCTTCAACTTCTTTTTCGCTTCAGGGAAAACCCTCGATACGGAGGAGCTTGTTCTGGTAACTTCCAGAAGCCCGCGGTATTACGTGAGTGCCGCTTATTGGGATCGTGACAGCCTGCTCTGGAGTTTCCCCTCAATATTATTGGCTGACCCGGCTTATGCACGGAAGATGCTTGACTATGTATTCACCACGCAGATAAAGAATATAGGGATACACAGCAGATATATAGACGGGACGGTTCTGGAGCCGGGATTTGAACTGGATGAGCTTTGTGCCCCGATTCTGGTACTATACAATTACATAAAGCATACAGGAGATTATTATATAATCAACCTTCCCGAGTACAGGCGCGGTATAGAATATATCCTTTCTATACTGGAAGAGCATTGGGATGAGGGCACAGGGCTTTATGACACATTCCTGCAGCCCACTGATGATACTATTGTCTACCCCTACCTTACCTATGATAATATTCTGGTATGGCGTTTATTCAAGAATCTTGCAGAGTTATATGATTCAGCCGGTCAGGCAATGCAGGCAACGAAGCTCTCCTGCAAGGCGGATAAGGTAAGGAAAGCAATTCTGGACCGCTGTGTTGTGGAATGTGAGGGCAGACGCATGTTTGCGTGGTCTGTTGATTACAATGGAAATTTCAATATTTACGATGAGCCGCCGGGAAGCTTGCTGCTGGCTGCGTATTTGGGATTCTGCAACTATGAGGATGAGGTTTATTTAAATACGGTAAGAAAAATAAAAGATCCATCCTATGAATATTCCTTCGCAGGCTGCAATATTGCAGAAATAGGCTGTGCCCATGCACCTCACCCATGGATCCTGAGCTTGTGCAACAGTCTTCTTTGCGGCCAGAAGGAGCATGTGCGCCAGATACTTCTGAAAACTGATATGGACAATGGAATTGCCTGTGAAAGTATAAATGAACACACCGGAGTGTGTGAAACAGGGGCAGCCTTTGCAACCTGTGCAGGCTTCCTGGCCTACGCTTTGCATTATGCATTTGGTATTGATTGTATTGAAAACAGCGGGAGTGGTTGTAATGAATAACATTAATTTTAATACATGGAAGGTTATAGAGAATAGATATGATCCGAGCAAAGCATTATTTTATGAAAGCCTTTTTTCAATGGGTAACGGATACATTGGAGCAAGGGGCTTCCAGCCAGAAGAGGAAAGAAAGCCCCATGAGAATATGGTCTTTGCAGCAGGGGTATTTGATTATATAAAACCAGGAATAACTGACTTCGTAAATACACCCAATATATTTTATATACGTCTTTTTATAGATAATCAGCCGGTAGATCCTTTTACCTGTGAAATAACTGATTACATCCGGGAGCTTGATATGAAAATGGGGGTGCTGAAGCGAAGACTTACAATAAAGGATGGCAGAGGACGAAGCACACTGATAGAGTATGAGAGATTCTTCAGTCTTTTTGACAAGCATCTTGCGATATCCAGGTATAAGGTCACACCTCTTGATTACGAGGGAAATATATCAGTCACCGCAGGTATTGACGGCAGCTCAGCGAACAATCCGGTGCCTGATGACCAATTAAAGAGTGAAAGTGAAATCATATCCCTCTTTAATATAGATATGGTCCGGCTATATGAGGAGAACGCTGCCTTCATGAAGCTCAGTACAAAGAGCAGGAGCATTGAAATAGCAGAAGCAATATGCGTTTTATGTTCTGAAGGCTTTAAAGAATATGCGGATGCCTGCACCGAAAAGCTTGCAGGAGTCCGGTGCTGCACTTATGCCAAGGCCGGTAATGCAGCTGTTTTTGATATATTTACATCGGTATACACCTCCCGTGATGGCTTGAAGGATATCGGGACGGCTGCAAAGGAAGCATCTACACGTGCGGCTTCCAGAGGCTTTGATAGGGTTCTGGATGAGTCAGCTGCTGCATGGGCTTTGAAATGGGATATGAGCGATATCGGAATTGAGGGAGATGACCTTTTGCAGCAGGGACTGCGATTTAATATATTCCACCTTATTTCCTCCAATTCTGAGGATGACGGTAGAGTAAGCATCGGTGCCAGGGGACTCACCCACTCCCGGTATAAGGGCTGCTATTTCTGGGATACGGAAATATTTATGCTTCCGTTTTTTATATTCACTAATCCCCAGTCGGCAAAAAATCTGCTTATGTTCAGATACAACACTCTAGGAGCTGCAGAACAGAATGCAGCAAATCAGAACCTGAAGGGAGCCCGGTACCCGTGGATGTGCAATTCTGACGGGCAGGAGCAATGTGAAACCTGGGATATAGGGTTTTCTGAAGTACATATAACAGCTGATATAGCCTATGCCATTGACAATTATGTCAGGGCATCGGGGGATACGGAGTTTTTACTGGACTATGGTGCAGAGGTGATTATCAAGACTGCAAGATATTGGGCCAGCCGTTTTACATATGATGTACAGGGTGATTTGTACAATATGCTTTATGTTAAGGGTCCCAATGAATACGGCGGCGTCACACTCAACAATACCTACACTACGGTAATGGCTATTCATAACCTGGAGCTTGGTAAAAAAGCTGTGGAGTTGTTGAAGGCTAATAGGCCGGAAAAATGGGCAGCGCTAAGCAGTGCAATGGATTTTAATGAGACTGAAATGCTTCAGTGGGATGAAATCATAAAAAAAGCCAAAATAAATTATGATAAGGAACGGCATCTTTACATAGAGGATGATAATTTCTACAAGCTGGAGCCCCTTGATATAAAGGCGCACAAGAATGGGGACACCCCACTGTATAAGACAATCTGCTTCGACCGTTTGCAGCGCTATAGGGTCATCAAGCAGGCAGACGTGATACTTATGATGTGTCTTCTGCGGAATGAATTTGATGAGCTGGAGATGCAGGCAGCCTGGAAGGAGTATGAGCCAATAACTCTTCATGATTCATCCCTGAGCTACGGCACTCATGCACAGATTGCCGCATGGCTCGGCCTGACGGAAGATGCATATAAATACCTTATGAAAAGCGTAAGACTTGATATAGACGATATAATGGACAACACCGGTAAAGAAGGCATTCACTTTGCAGGTTTGGGAGCATCATGGCAGGCCTTTGTCTTTGGGCTATGCGGTGTATATGCCGGTGGAGAAGGGTTGACTCTTCAGCCTCACCTGCCTGAGCACATTAAGCATATAGAATTTAAGCTGATATATAAAGGCACGAAATATAAATTTGAAATCAGCAATACTGATGGATCTGAAAATTCTAATATAAGTGTTTTAGATTAAACGTTTAATATGAAGCTTTAATTATATTTATATAAACAAAAAAAGATTATGAGGTAAGTTAAGATGAAAAAGATAACAATCAAGGATGTTGCCAGGCAAGCAGGAGTATCAATCGCAGCAGTCTCATATGTATTGAACGGGAAGCTGGATAAGGTGTCTGAAGAAACAGCCAGAATCGTAAATGAGACAGTGAAGCAATTGAACTATGTACCTGATTTCTCAGCCAGAAGCCTTGTGAAGAACAAGTCCCAGCTTATTGGCGTCATTATTCCTCAGACTGAGGACAGCAGGGAGGTCTTACTGGGCAACCCCTTTTACAACGACCTGATAAGCAGTGTTGAGGCAAAGGCAAGGGAAAATGGCTATCACATACTGCTGGCCCGTGTAGAAAAGGGGCGAGGCTGCTTTGATATGTCCATACAAAGAAACCTTGATGGTGCAATAATTCTTGGAGCATATGAGGAGGACTACTGTGAGGAACTGAACAAAATAAAAATGCCTGTTGTATTCCTGGACAGCTATGTAAACAATGACAATTTTTATATGATAGGAATCGATGATGTTTATGGAGGATATATAGCCACAAAATACCTCATAGAAAAGGGACACAGAGACATTGCTTTTGCTTCGGGAGCCATAAAGAAGCAGGGTGTTATGGAAAAGCGTTTTATGGGTTACAGAAAAGCCCTTGATGAAGCAGGGATACCCTTCAAAAAGGAATATATATATGACAATTCAGTGAGCTATGACTGCGGGTTTGATTCCGGCAGTAAGATTGTACAAAGCAAGCTGCCGATAACAGCTGTATTTGCTACAGCTGACGTTATGGCCTTCGGTGTCGTAAACGGCATCAAGGCATGCGGCAAACAGGTCCCGGAGGATTACTCCGTCATCGGATTCGATGATCTAAGTATACAACAGTAAGGCAGGATATTGCACAGAAGGGCATGGTTGCAGCAGAACTCCTGATAGATATCCTGGAAGGCAGGAACACAAAGGGAATAAAGGAAATAATGCTTTCTCTCCATGTCATTGAGCGTGAAACAGTAAGTGAATTGAAAAAGTAAGGAGACTATTATGGTAGGTGAGAATAAGGTAAAAAAATTTCTGGTCATCATCCTGTTTTTACTTCCCAGTCTTGCAGGAGTGATATTGTTCAATTTAGTGCCTATAGGAATTTCAGCCGTTGTAAGTCTGACTGACTGGGACCTGCTTGGCAAACCGAATTTTGTCGGGCTTTCAAACTATATTAAGGTTTTTACGGAAGAAAAATCATATATTGCTTTTGCAAACATATTCAAGTTCATTATGGGCTACATACCGCTTGTATTAGGGCTGGGGCTGCTATTTGCTGTATTGCTTAACCGCAATATAAAAGGGGCCAAAGCATACCGCACCATGTTCTTTATACCCGTCATCACCTCATGGGTTGCAGTTTCCATCATATGGCGGTGGCTGCTGAACGGAAACACAGGCCTTATAAATTATCTGCTGTCATTGGTAGGGATTCAGGGCCCTGTCTGGCTTTCGGACTTCTTTTGGGCAATGCCCGCCGTTATCATGGCCAGTGTGTGGAAGGATGTAGGCTTTGTTACAATAATCCTGCTTTCGGGACTGGCTGATATTTCAAATGAGTACTATGACGCAGCAAAAATTGATGGTGCAAGTGCACTGCACCAGTTCTTCAGGATAACGCTTCCACTGCTGACACCTACAATATATTTTGTGCTCGTAATTTCACTGATAAACTCCTTCCAGCTGTTTGACCAGGTCATGGTCATGACGGGAGGAGGTCCGGCAGGTAGCACTTCAACTATGGTTGAGCAGGTTTACAAGAATGCTTTTATGAATTATAAGATGGGATTTGCTGCTGCACAATCCTGGGTGTTGTTTGCCGTTATATTTGTTATCACCATTTTGATGAATCGTTTGCAGAAGAGGTGGGTCAATTATGAAAGCAACTAAACATGGAATAGTAACCGATGGGTTGACTTACATTATTCTGACGGCAGCAGCCGTAACACTTGTATTTCCATTTCTGTGGATGATATCAGGAGCCTTCAAGGATGCCCTTGAAGTGGTAAAGATGCCTCCGCAGCTTTTACCGAGTAAGTTCAGCTTTGATAACTTCATAGAAATCAGGGAGTACTTTCCGATAGAAAGATTCCTGCTGAACAGCGTTTTTGTTTCGACAGTGACAACGGTACTCCAACTGCTGTTTTGCTCTATGGCGGCCTTTGTATTTGCGAAGTTCCGCTTCAGAGGGCGTGAGGCACTGTTCATGCTCTACCTGGTGACACTTATGATTCCGAAGCAGGTTACACTGGTGCCGCTGTTTATAATCTTTTCACGCATGCAGCTTACGGATACCATGTTGGGACTTATTCTGCCCGACATATTCAGTGCTTTCGGGACCTTCCTGCTAAGGCAGCACATGATGACCATACCGGATTCCTTCATGGAAGCTGCATACATGGACGGGGCATCTCATTTGAAGGTGTTCAGCCGGATCATACTGCCGCTGTCCAAGCCGGCGCTGGCTACCTTTGGAATATTTGGGTTTATGAACTCATGGAATAACTACCTGTGGCCGCTTATTATTATAAACAGCAAGGAGCTTATGACACTGCCGCTGGGCCTGACCAAGCTTACCGGAAGATGGGCTACCGAGTGGAATGTATTGATGGCAGGCAATGTAATAAGCTTTATTCCTATATTTATTGTATATCTATTTGCGCAAAAGTACTTTATTAAAGGTCTTACACTTGGCGGTAACAAAGGTTAGCATATGGAAGGGTGGTGAGCCGATAAAAAAGTCCAATATAGCTTTAGGTAAGGCAAATAGAAAATAAAAAGGAGAGGTGGAAGAAATGTCAAGGAAAATTCTAGCACTAACATTGGCAATCATAATGATTGCATCACTGGCAGCCGGTTGTGCCGGAAAGGGAACGGAGCAGACTTCAGGCCAGCAGCCTGCACAAGTGGCTGAACCCGCAAAAGAGCCGGTAACAATAAAGTACATGCAGTATACTGCAAACGGTTCACAGGAAGAGACCCTGAAGGCCATGATAGACAAATTCATGGAGCAAAACACTGATATCAAGGTCGAGTATGAGGTTGTAGCCTATGCAGATTATTACACTAAGTTGAATGCTGCTATTGCAGGCAATTCCGCACCTGATGTATTTGAAGTCGGATATGAGAACTTTGCTACTTATGCTGCAAAGGGTGTTTTAAAGGATATGAGCAGTGTTATAGCAGCAGACAGCAGCTTCAAGGATTCACAGTTCAAGAAGCTGGCTTATGACGCTTTCAAGAATAATGGCAATCAGTACGGCTTGCCTGAGGGATATTCAGCAGTTGTGCTCTTCTACAACAAGGATCTTTTTGACAAGAACAAGGTTTCATATCCGGAAAGCTCATGGACCTGGAAAGAAGAGCTTGAAGCAGCAAAGAAGCTGACAGATGCGAAAAAAGGCGTATGGGGTACCTACTCACCACTTCAGTTCTGGGAGTTCTATAAAACAATTGCCCAAAACGGAGGATCTGTCTGGGGCAGCGACAACAAGTCCGTTACGGTCAACAGCCAGGCCAATGTGGAAGCACTTCAGTGGATGATTGACAAGGCAATGAAATACGGCGTATCACCAAAGCTCAATGACGATACTTTCAACCAGCCGGATGCAGACCTTAATGCATTCAAAGACGGTAAGCTTGCAATGCTTCGTGCAGGTATATGGAATTTTGGAAGATTCGCGGATGCAAGCTTCAATTGGGATATAGCTCTTGAACCGGGAAATACACAGAAGGGTCACCATTTCTTCGCAGATGCTCTTGTTGCATCAAAGGATACAAAAAATGAAGAGGCAGCCTGGAGATTCATGAAATTTATGACCAGCGATCCTTATGAAGTAAAGCTCAGGATAGAAAAGGGCTGGAGTGTTCCTGCAATTGCTGATGATGCTGTAATGGCAGACTACTACAAGCTTGGAAAGCCGGAATCAAGGAAAGTTGTAAATGAAGCTCTTGACTCACTTGTACTTCCACCGGTAGGACCGCAGCCGGAAAAGTGGAATGAAATAACTGCAGCAGTCGGTGAAGAGCTTGATAAAGCAAAGCTAGGGAAGATCACTGCCAAGGAAGCCCTTGACAATGCTGCCAAGAGACTCGAGGAGCTCATAAAATAAGTTGAGAAACTGCATGAACAGTTTCTCAACGGGGAGTTTTGCATAATCTCTCTTCCCGGATGAAATAATGCAAAACTATAAGTTAACTATACCATAATTATGATAGGATGGCTGTATTTTTGCAACCATCCTATCATTTAATGACATAAGCTGTCAATACGGAAAAGGTGCAATTGATCGAAATTGTGATTGATTTGAGGGATTAAAATGATCGAGACAGGTAAATTAAAAAAGGATTTTAACGCAAGCCTTGACTTTTCTGACAATTCAACAAGGGATCTGTGCTTTGCAGCAAGATATTTTACTGCTCTGAAGGATTATTATGCCGCATATGGATATCTCAAACTGGCGGCTGAAAAAACAGAGGATGATGAAAGCGTTGTACCTTTGGCCTTAAGGCTTTGGGCAACCTGTGAGGTACTGCGGGGGGACGATTTTACCGGCAGGGCAGATATAGGCAGTACTGAGCTTTTGAATACCTTCATGGACAGAATAGAGAGTCATTATGCAAATACTGACCCTCACTGGCTTTACGGAGATAACTCCGGTATTTATCTTTCAAATCTTGCTGTCATTTATGCAGCGCTGCAAGGCGCGGCGTCAGTTATGAACCATGACGGAGCGAAGCAATGGCTTATGAAGCTCAGGGATTATGCGTTCAAGCATTTTCTAAGGGGAGGGTATCTGGTAAGTACTGAGGACAGTGATATCCGCTTTGGTGACCTGACAGTATGTGCCGTGCCGTTTTGCATGTTTGGCGCGGAAGACCGTGTTTTGGTCGAGGCCATGGAAGAGGAGCAGGAGCGTTATTTCCCTGAAAGCAATGAGATAAGCTTTCTGCAGGGGCAGCAGGGAAACAAGGAGCTGACCCTTTTATCGGCATGGTATTTCGTTGAAAAGGGTGATATCAAACAAGGGGATATGATACGGGCAAAGGCTCTTTATAATACTGCCTTGTCATTAGATCCGTGCAAGGGAAAAGAGGCCTTCAGCCTCATACTTTCAGCCATTGTGGAACATATAATGAACCGGAAGGAAAACCAAGGTGGTGAAATCAAGATTATTCATGCCCCAAACGGAACCGGTGACCCGTATTATTATGCGCAGAATGAGCGTGTACCAAGGTTGCCTGGTGAGGGGGAGCCTGTGAAGATAAATGCTGAGGTCCTGCCTTTTTATGGGGACTATACAGTAAAATTAGAGTATTCAATAAATGACAAATACGTTGATACTATTGCCATGGAGAAAATTACAGCAGACAATAAAGCGGAGTATTACAGCGCTCATATAGGGAGCTCCGGATACAGTGATCACATAAGCTACCGTATTACTGCAGCAGATGCTGAAAGGCATATTCGGAGCGGATTTTTCTCATACAAGACGGCTAAGTGGTTTGAATGCAGGGATGTACTTGGCGCAAAATCTTCAGAGGACAATATGATCATATATTTCAAAGAGGATGAGCAAAGCCGAATTGCGCCTGTCCTGACAATTAAAGCTTCCGGCAAAGCTTTTGCATTGGACTTTGATTTTCGTAAGGGAAGTGTAGAGATTGGAGAAATATGCTTTGGGACTTTCAATTTTGGAGAGTTGGACATAAAGGTGGAAGAAGGCGGGATATATTTTTCTGAAAGCCGATCGAAAAAAATTGTGTCTGAAGCAAAAGGCAGCGTGATAGCTTTTCTTTACAATGGGGAAGAAGTCATTACGGCGCACCTGAACCTCAGGGCAAATCCCGGAGAGAGCTTCTACGGCATGGGAGAACGCTTCTCGACTATGGAATACAGGGGCCGCAGGCTTGAAAATTATGTTTATAACCAATACAGGGACCAGGGTATGAAGACATATATGCCGTGTCCTTTCTATATAAGCTCTGCAGGTTACGGGTTGTATCTGGACAGCAGCGCTTACAGTGAGTTTGATTTCTGCTCTGCAGACCCGGATGTGATAAGTATTGAAGGATACTGCAGCAATGGAAGGCTTGATATGCAGCTGTTCATCGGCAGTCCCAAGGATATACTGGCTGGATACATCAGAAGCACGGGACTTCCCGAGCTGCCCCCCATATGGGCTTTCGGTCCATGGATGTCCAGTAATAACTGGGATAGCCAGAAGGAAGTGCTTTACCAGTTGGAAGTAACGAAGAAGCACCAGATTCCGGCTACCGTACTGGTTATTGAGCAGTGGAGCGATGAAGCTACCTACTACATATTCAATGATGCCAAATACCGGCTGAAGGATGGCTGTGAGTGCTTTAGTGCGGCAGACTTTGACTTCCCGCAGTGGGGAAGATGGAATAATCCCCGTGCAATGGTAGAGGAATTGCACAATGAAGGCATTAAGGTTCTTCTCTGGCAGGCCCCCTTTCAGAAGTATATGGGTGGTAATTCACATCCACAGAAGGATGAGGATGAACGGGTCATGGTTGAGAAAGGCTACTATGTAAAAAACGAAGACGGCACTCCCTACAGGATACCTTACGGCTGGTTCTCAGGCAGTCTGGTTCCTGACTTCACAAACCCTGCTGCTGCCCGCTGGTGGCTGGAGAAGCGCAGGTACCTGCTGGAGGACATAGGGATCGACGGGTTCAAAACAGACGGCGGTGAGTGCATCATGGGAGATGATCTGCTATTTTCCAACGGTGCTACAGGAAGGACAATGCATAACCGTTATGTTAATGATTATATAAATGCCTATCATGAGTATACCAGAGAATTCAGGGAGGAGAGTGTCACCTTCAGCAGGGCCGGGTTCACAGGAGCTCAAAGGATGCCGATGCATTGGGCTGGGGATGAGCGCTCAACCTGGGAGGCTTTCAGGGCTTCCATCCGGGCAGGACTCTCTTCGGGGCTTTCCGGCATCATATTCTGGGGCTGGGATCTTGCAGGCTTCCACGGGGATACGCCTACAGCGGAACTATATATACGTTCGGCACAGATGGCTGCTTTTTGCCCGGTAATGCAGTATCATGCAGAGACAAAGGGAGAATTCAACCGTGACCGTACTCCGTGGAATATAGCAGACAGGACGGGAGATATTCGGGCTCTCACAATATATAGGGTCTACTCCATACTTAGAATGAATATGCTTCCATATATCTATAGTGAAGCCGTAAAATGCTCACGTAACTGCGAACCCTTAATGCGTGCCATGTTTTATGAGTTCCCTGATGACAGTGAGTGCAGGGACATCGACATGCAGTACATGTTTGGCAGAAATATGCTTGTTGCGCCAGTCATTGAAGAGGGTAAGACCATGAACAGGGTATACCTTCCGGAAGGACGCTGGTATGGGCTGTTTGACAATAAGCTGTACGACAAGTCAGGGTATTATGATATTGAAGCACCTATTGACGTGATTCCGGTATTCGTAAAGGATAATTCCATAATACCTCTTAACCTGGACAGCAGCCTTCAGCTGTTCAGCGATGTAGGCAATGATGTTCAAAGCTTCAAAAGCCTATGCTTTGATATAAGACTAGGGGACAAGATAATAGAATCCTTTGACTTTGGTAAGGCCGGCAGAGCTGAGATCGAAGTAACACGGTCGGGAAATAACATAAAAGTATGTGGCCTTTTAGACCAACCTGCGATACTGCGTTTTTGGAATGAAAGCAAGCCAGAAAGCATATATATGGGAGAAGAATTACTGGAAGAACACTGCGATATTGCTGTTAAGGGTGATAGCAGTTGGCGCTTCAGCGGAAATTGTATTAAAATACTGGTAAAAAGCGGCAAGTTTGACTTATATATGATATAAAATAAAAAGGGGCTGTCTCGTAATAGGAATTAATTTTCTATTCGAGACAGCTTTTGCTTTTCAATAAAAAAGACGAACTCCGAAGAGCTCGCCTCTGGTATAATGAAGTTACCACAACACCATCAGCAGGTTCATAGAGCGTTTGTCCGATGTGATAGAAGATCTTTTCTATCAATTGGTCAAGAAGCTTGGGGACGTGGGCGAGATAGCCTATGAAAACATTTACATAGACGGTACTAAAATAGAGTCTTGTGCAAATAAATATACCTTTGTTTGGAAGAAGGCTACGCATATATCAAGCTCTTGCTTCAGACGCTTTTTAAAGCTGTAATAAAGCTTGACCGCCTTGCTTCTCCTTCCCTGGAACATATATAGCTTAAGCAGCTCCAGGCATAGCTTTTCGTTGTATGGCTCTGCTGCTGAAGCACGTCTCAGGATTTCTTCGGCCTGCCGCAATTCTCCGCGTTTTATATAAATTGAGCTTAGTTTTTGACACGCTTCCATAAAGATGGATTTGAGTCTTTCCCTCTCGTGGAATATCAGGTCTCCGTAATCACTGCCCTCCATCAAATCACCTTTATAAATAGATAGCATTTTTGCAGAAAAATATTTCTAATTTATTCAAAAACACCCTTGACCTGGTGAAAACAGTGTGATAAACTGAACATGATTTGAACATGTTCAGTTTTAGGAGGGAATATGGAAACAAACGAGTTGGATGCAAGGAGCAGAATAATGAAAGCAACCATGGAAATACTTGATGAGGAGCCGGATATCAGCAGTATTACTGTCAGGAAAATTGCTGAGAAGGCTGGTGTAGGAATCGGCCTGATAAACTATCATTTTGGGTCGAAGGAAAAGCTGCTTTATGAAACTGTAAATGTGACAATGACCCAGATGGCTGAAGAATTCCTTGGTACAGGCAAGACCGGGGAATTAGAACCGTTGGAGTTTCTGAAATACATGTTGAAAAAGCTTTCGGATTTTGCGATCAGATACAAAAAGCTGACTCAGATATCGGTTTCCTACACATTACTTCAGGGGGATATGGAAACAGAAATGTATCTTCTCCCTGCATTAAGGGCGTATTATGGAAGATCAAGGGATGAAATGGAGTTGAAGCTCCTTGCTTTTACGCTGATAACGACAATGCAGGTATTATACCTTAGAGCAGATACTTTCCGGAAATATTCCGGCATTGACATACTAGATGAGAAACAGCGAAATAAATATATAGATTTCCTGATAGACAGTATAATTAATAAGTAGGGGGTCATAAAAATGAAAACAATATTGATGATCGTATCGATAATCACAGGGCTTTTATTATTCTCTACCACTATTTGTGGAATGTGGATCAGAAGGCAAAGCTTGAGTGCTGAAGAATATGCCGCTTCAGTTGGGTTTCATGCCAATATAGCTTATGCAACGGCTTTGTTCGGTATAGTGCTTGTCATTCTTGTGATTTTGAATATAAGAAGGCTGTGAAGAGAAACTGTAACATCAAAAGTCCACGTTGTTCAACGTGGACTTTTGATGTTATATTCAATTACAGCTTTATAGGAATAATATCAAGATAATCATCTATTTTTCCATCATTCATGCAGCACTCAATCAGCTTCCTGCCTATAGGATTCAAGCGGCGTGTCAGGTACTGGTCAAGCTCTGACTTGAAGAAATCTGTCAATATCTTTGCACCGGCATCATAGCCGTCATTGCCCAAGTCGGATTGGGTGTTTGGCTGCAGGAAGCTCTTGCGCATGTACTTTCCGTCCAGCTTCAAGGTATCCAGTGAGTAGCCAAGAATGGAGCATCTGGATTCAACCAGGTGTTCCGGTCTGAACCTGGCGCTGCCGCGACGGGCAAGGTATTCTCTTGCAATCCATTGAGGCATAAAGCCCACCTTGTAAGCGCCTATATGCTGGTTCGGTATCAGTACGTACCGGGTATTCAAGGTATTCAATATCTGTTCGAGAAGCAGGTTCGCCTGGTCTACACGCTTGCCGGTGGCAAAAGGCCAGTAGGAACCGACTCCCTCGCTGCTCATTCCTTTACCTGTATCGGTGATGCTTGGGTTGCCATGTCCTCTTGGGGCTACGAGCCTCCAAAGCCATGCCAGGCCTGGGGGCAGTATGTGCATCAGTCCAATAATACCATAGGTAGGATTTTCTCTGGTACAAGGCGGAGTTCTTACCCCAAAGCTTCTGACATCTATTTCTACAGGTTCATCCACTACGTCAGCAACAAATTTTCTTGGCATTATTACCCTTGGATTAGGGCAAGGAATGCCTGGTTCATCCATTGTATGTTCCCATATCAGGCAGGTAGAACCCGGAGCAGCATCGATATTAAGGAAAATTAGCGGCTCTTTTGGGTGTATGCATGATTTCTCTATATGGGGGTCTACTCCGTAGGTGTTTATATGGTTAATCCTCAAGAACCAGCCCTGCTCTGCATCCTTTACAACAAGCCTCTTGCTGTCATTCTGTAGGGATGGGTGGCATAAAGCCATGTCGTCGGTAACCGGCTGCAGATCACAGGTATCGCTTATTTCCGAGAAGAATTTTTCTCCGGTTACGGTATCCTGTGCCAGAAGGATCCGCCCATCCGGCTCCCTGTGGATTTCTTCGAGCATTTCGCTCTTGCCGCCGCCGCTGGCCCCTTCATGCATGAAGGTGATTATATTATCATAAGGAGTTATTACCCTTACGGTAGATGCATGGGCCGTCAGCCAGCCTTCATACTCACCGAAGTTCAATAAGACGCTGTAGATTCCCTTTTTTGCACTTGGGCCCGGATAGAGATTGTAAGAAAACAACTCATGCATGTTCTTGAGCCTGTTGTGCACTACTATCTGCTTCCCGTCGAAGTGCGTGTGCCTGAAGGGTGGAGCCAGATATATAACTGACATCGGAGTGAAATCCTTCGGAATTTCTTTCTTAGGGATAAAGCCCTGAATATCGGCAAGTGCAGCTGCAAAGAAGCCGGCATTGGCAGGTGCTACAAGAATTCCCGGATATCCCAGCTCGGGTCCTCCTGCCATGAAAGGCATAACTATAAGCTCTTGCTCCTTCAGCCAATCAAGGGTGATTTTTCTTAAAGCATCAAAACTCTCTCCATAAAGGTCAGCATATCTTGGCTTGTCTGTGTCCTCGTTATCTGCAATTACCATACAGTCAGGATCTCTTCTCCTCATATACTTGTCAGTGTAGTTTACTACTACGCCGTTTTTGCATTTAACTACAGAAGCTTCAACAATTCTTCCGTTTCCAGGGATATCATATGCTATTTCATATACCGTATTGTCTTTATCTCCCAACGAAAGCTGAAGCAAATGCTCCCTGCTTTCAGGTATGGTAATGCCTGGGCTCTGCTCAAGTATATCTGAAAGTTCAATTGGCAGATTAGACTTTTTAAAGACCTTACTCTCCATTGTGACAACTCCTCTATAAATAAATTTTAAAAGCTTTAGACGTGTTTTTGTATGAATATATCAGATATATGCTATACTTATTGGCCATAAAAATATGTATATTTAATAGCATAAATATACATTATCACAATCATAAAAGCTTAACTTACCTTGAAATTACTTGATATTTTAACATACAAAAAAACAAAAAACAATAAGTTATTGCAAAGCATGGAAAATAT
The DNA here is from genome assembly GCA_964619815.1 of uncultured Clostridiaceae bacterium. GTDB lineage: Bacteria > Bacillota > Clostridia > Lutisporales > Lutisporaceae > BRH-c25. The sequence goes on from CAZUGK010000027.1 coordinate 22,780, forward strand.
TTTTCCCACATGGACGTATATAGTCCCACACTGATAACCGCTATGGAATTAAGTGTAAAACATGTATAAATATGCGACATTTTGTATACAATATTCCGGTATTTATATATTGAGAAGAACAAAGGCGGCTGCGGCCGCATTTGAAGCCCATGTGCCATATCCTTCTATAATGAGGAAATTCTGGCACGGGCAGTTAAATAAAAAGGCACCGTATCCATAAAGCAGACGGTGCCTTTTAAAGCTATATGATTCTATGATTATTTTATGCCTGTACTTCCTGCATTTTTGCTTTAGTTGCCTCGATTTCAGCATACTTTGCCGATATTTCCCCTCCAAGTTTGGTTACTTCCTCGGCAGGAAATTCTGTGTCTTTCGAGAAGGCGTCATAAACCAGCTCACCCATATCCAGCTTAAGTTTTTTGATGTCTCCTTCAAGCTGGGTAATATGCAGCTTTAGCTTGCCTATTTCCACCATTTCCTGTGACTTATTGCCGACGACCTTTGCGGTACTGACGGCTTTGTCCTGCAGATTTTTTAAAAAGCTCATATTTCATCCTCCTTTAATTTGGGAGTATTATTTGATGTTTAATTCGCCGGATTTTGGGAATATCCTGCTGCTATGTAAGAATTATCCGTACATTTATTAATATATGAAGGACTCATATAAAATGTTACTGATTAATTTTTAAGCCGGACTCCAATTAATTTCTGGATACCCAATATGTCCAGTAGAACAGAAATAGAATAGCAATTATTATGAATATGTACCACAGCCCTTCAAAAATCAGATTCGTACCCAGATAGACCGGCAGCAGGCTCATTAGTCCAAGCACAATGATCCATACAGTCCACATCAGCTTGCTGATTGGCTTTACCTGGTTCATCATTTTCCAAAGCCTGATATTTTCAAGGATAAGAAATATAAATCCGCAGCAGGACAACAGATAAATAATAAAAGGGAGCAGTACGTTTCTTAAATAGCTGATATTTGCTTCAGAAAGCCCAAGCGACTCATCATCTGAATTCAGAAGGGCTTTATACAAGGGAGAGAAGACTTTGACTGCGGTATGCTCATCTACCTTGTCAAATGCATCAGCAGCGGGTGTGCTCAAATCATAAGCGACAAAAACAAGTCCAAATACAGTCACCAGGATAAGGCACTGGTATGCGATCTCCCTGAGAATTTTCATAAGGATTCCCCCTTTTCAATCTCTGGACATTAGCCTGTAAAATAAGACAAGCCAAGCGGTTACTAAATACTATGAGAATTGTAAACGCATTATTCGCTAAATTCAAAAAAATTGTTTTGTTCAATAAAAGGTCAAAATAGTTCATTTTAAATGAATGAAATGTTTGAAATAATTGAATTGTCAGCAAAAATACGTGAATAATATAAGGAAGTAAAGATAATAACTTTTTGGGAAGGATAAAATTATGATTAATGTATTAGAAGAAGTTAAAAAAGTTGAGCCTGATATTATAGCATGTAGAAGAGATTTGCATCAGATTCCGGAATTAGGTTTGAATTTACCGAAGACTATCCAATATATTAAGGGCAAACTTGATGAAATGGGCATAGAATACCATACCTTAGTTGACGGAAATGCCATTGTCGGCCTTATAAAAGGTGGACAAGACGGTAAAACAATAGCTTTAAGAGCCGATATAGATGCTTTACCTATTAAGGAAGAAACAGGTCTTCCTTTTGCAGCTGCCGGTGATTGTATGCATGCATGCGGACATGATGCTCATGCTTCAATTTTGCTGGGTGCTGCTAAGGTATTAAATAACAATAAGGACAAGCTGAAAGGCAATGTTAAGCTATTATTCCAGCCTGGTGAGGAGTATCCCGGCGGAGCGCTTCCAATGATTGAAGAAGGTGCTATGGAGAATCCCAAGGTTGATGCAGTAATGGGGCTACATGCAGGCACTATATCCAAGGATGTGGAAAAGGGCAAAATAGGGGTTTCTTATGGTCCGATGATGGCATCCATGGACAGGATTCTTATTTAAATAAAAGTAAAAGGAGCTCATGGAGCTTTTCCGGAGCTGTCCGTAGATCCGATTTCTGTTGCGGCAGAGGTGATATCAACTCTTCAAAGGATAATCAGCAGGGAAAAAAGAGCAATAGACCCAGCAGTATTATCGATATGCAGAATTAATGGGGGATTTAACCAGAATATAATTCCTGATGAGGTGGAGCTGGAAGGTACGGTAAGAACAGTCAATAACGAAACAAGGCAGATGATTGCAAAGAGGATTGATGAAATTACAAAAGGGGTAACATCTGCAATGAGAGCGGATTATGAGCTTAAATATGATTTTAAATATCCACCGCTGATAAACTCTGAGGAGTTTACGAAATTCTTTGTTGAATCAGCAAAAAAAGTAATTCCTCAGGAAGATATATATGAAATGAAATATCCGGTAATGGGTGGAGAGGATATGGCGTATTTTCTTGAAAAAGCACCCGGAACTTTCTTTTTCTTAAGCAATCCGAAAGAGGTTGACGGGGTAGTTTACCCGCATCACAGTTCAAAATTTGATATTGATGAGAGCATATTCTATAAAGGTGCAGCTCTTTTAGTACAAGGAGCAGTGGACTTTCTCAAATAGAATAAATAAGCGGAGGGGGATTTTTTTATGCTACCAATTGACAACTTAAAAAAACTATATGAAGATGAACTGATTGAGTTCAGAAGAGATCTGCATATGAATCCTGAATTGAGTTTCAAAGAGTTCAGGACTACGGAGAAAATCAAAGCAAAGCTGATAGCCTTAGGTATTGAAATAATTGATATAGGCTTGGAAACCGGTGTTGTGGGCTTATTAAGAGGAAAAGCAGACGGGCCCACTATAGCATTAAGAGGAGATATCGACGCACTTCCTATCCAGGAATTAAATAATGTGCCCTATAAATCCAAGGTAGATGGAGTAATGCATGCTTGCGGTCATGATTTCCATACAACCTCCGTAATTGGGGCTGCAGTTATTTTAGCTTGAATGAAGGAAGAATTAGATGTTAATGTACTTTTTGTATTTCAACCGGCAGAGGAAATTAACAAGGGAGCAAAACTAATGGTTGAAAAGGGATTACTCACTGATGTAAAGGCGGATTTAATTTTTGGCGTTCATAACAATCCGGAAATACCCTGGGGCAAAATCGCCATTAAAAGAGGCGGTTTAATGGCAGCAGTTGACACAATAAGAATAAAAGTAAAAGGGAAAGGAGGTCACGGAGCAATACCCAATGCTACAAGAGATCCTATAATAGCTGCTGCAGCCATGCTAATGAACTTACAGACAATAGTAAGCCGTAACGTTAGTCCTTTAGATTCAGCAGTTATTTCTATCGGGACATTCCATTCAGGGACTGCGAATAATGTTATTTCCGAACTTGTAGAAATGTCAGGTACGGTAAGAAGCTTTAACCCGGAAGTAAGGGAAATGCTGTCAAAAAGAATAAGGGAAGTGCTGGAAGATACGGCAAAGGCTTATATGGTGGATGTTAAGCTAGAGTATATTTTCGACCTGCCGGCTGTATTCAACAGTGAAGAGCTGACGAAATTGGCCTATGATGCAGCAAAAGAAGCAGTAGGTGAAGAATGTATAGTTGATCCAATACCTTCTATGGGCGGAGAAGACTTTGCCATATTTATGGAGAAGGTTCCCGGATTCTTCTTCTGGCTTGGGGTAGGAAATAAAGAAAAGGATATGAGTTATGTCTGGCACAATCCAAGATTTGATGGAGATGAACGCGCAATAATTAATGCTTCTGCAGTTATGAGCAACATGGTATTGAAAGGTATATCATATGTCAAAGAAAAAAAATGAGGTGAAATAATGAAAAATGTGAAATTACACTTAATAGCTTTAGTATTAGTAGCTGTTTCTGAACTTATAGGTGTTATAAGCATTTCAGTCGGAGTCGGCAAAATCGTATTCTTACCAATGTTATATGCTATGGTCTTTGGTGTATTGTTGACACCTAAGTTTTTAAATATCGCAAAAGAAAAAGAGATGGATGATGCCGGCTCTCTAATAGGGCTGACACTTATGCTCTTAATGGCTAAATATGGTACAAACATCGGTCCTACTTTACCTAAAATAATAGCAGCAAGTCCGGCTCTGATATTACAAGAGTTCGGTAACATAGGAACTGTATTATTGGGAGTTCCGATAGCTGTGCTGATTGGATTGAAAAGGGAAGCAATTGGCGGAGCACACTCGATAGCAAGAGAACCTAATGTTGCATTGATTGGAGACAAGTTCGGTCTCGACAGCGAGGAAGGACAGGGTGTTCTTGGAGTTTATATTGTTGGAACCGTATTTGGAACTATATTTATAGGTTTAATGGCAACTTTTCTTGCTGCTTACACTCCTCTGCACCCATATTCTTTAGCCATGGCATCAGGGGTAGGGTCAGGCAGTATGATGACAGCCGGAGTTGGAGCTTTGGTTGCTATGTTCCCGGATATGACTGAGATGATAACGGCTTTTGGGGCAACAAGTAATATGCTTTCAGGACTGGATGGCATATATATGTCCTTATGGATAGCATTACCGTTGTCTGAATGGTTGTATAAGAAAACATACAAAATGAAGTATGGACAACTGCCGGAAGTTCCTGCAGCTAAGGAGGTAAAGTAATATGAAGCTTAAAGATTCCATAATTGTACTGTTTATAACTGCAGCAATTTCTGTCGTAGGAAACTATGTTGGCTATAAGGTAAATATTATTGAAGCAATTCCCGGTGCGCTGATATTGGTTGGAATGGCAGTAGCAGGGATAATTTTAGCCAAGGTTATCCCCGGCAAAATTCCTGCTGTAGCATATATTGTAACCTTGTCTACAATATTAACTGCCCCTGGTATACCTGGTGCAGCAGTAATATCAGGTTATGTATCCAAGGTTAACTTTCTGGCTTTAGCCACTCCGATACTCGCTTATGCCGGCATTTACACCGGTAAGAATTTGGATTCCTTAAAGAAAACCGGTTGGAGAATTGTAGTTCTCGCTATATTTGTAATGATTGGTACCTACTTAGGTTCAGCTATTATAGCAGATGTTATATTGAGAATGCTAGGTCAAATATAGAACCTGCAGAAGAACCTTCTATCATAGTTAAACCTACGATAGAAGGTTTTTCAGACGAAATATTCAAAATTCAGTGACATTTTTTGTTCAATAAATTGTCAATTTAGTTGATTTACAAATAATATATTGTTTGGAATAATTGAATTATAAGTAAAAATATAAGAATAATATGGCGGAACAAAAATAATAAACTAAGTACATTGTACCAAATCAAGAAAAAGAAAGAGGTGGATAAAATGTTGAAAAATACCCGTATTTCTGACCCCGAGATTTACGAAATAGTCGTTGATGAGTTAAAAAGGCAGGAGCACAATATCGAGATGATTGCGTCAGAGAGCACTGCTCCCTTGGAAGTCATGGAATTATCCGGATCAATTTTCACAAACAAAACCCTGGAAGGCTATGTAGGAGGCCGCTTTCAGGCTGGCTCCCATGAAGCGGACAGGCTTGAGACATTAGGTATTGAACGTGCCAAGAAATTATATGGGGCTGAACATGTAAATTTCCAGGTTTACTCAGGTTCATCAGCAAATTACGGAGTTTATGCAGCTGTTCTGAAGCCTGGAGATAAGGTATTGAGTATGCGTCTTGATCAGGGAGGCCACTTGACTCACGGAAGCCCGGCAAACTTCCTTTCTAAGGTGTACCAGTATGATTTTTACGGTGTAAACCCTGAAACAGAAATGATAGATTATGAGGAGCTGGAGAAAAAAGCTGAGGAAATAAAGCCTAAGCTAATTATAGCAGGCGGCAGCTCATATCCAAGACTGATCGATTACGAAAGAATAAGCAAAACAGCAAAAGCTGTTGGTGCATATTTTATGGTTGACATGGCTCATGTCAGCGGTCTGGTAGCGGCAGGCGTAATCCCGAGCCCGGTACCTCATGCAGACTTTGTAACATCATCAACCACAAAAACATTTTGCGGTCCAAGAAGCGGATTTATTTTATGCAAGCAGGAACATGCAAAGCTGCTTGATAAGGGCGTTTTCCCGGGATCAATAGGTTCAATGCATTTAACAACAATGGCAGCAAAGGCATGGTCGATGAAATATGCTGCATCCGAAGAATTCCGCAATATCATGAAGCAGATACTCGTGAATGCAAAGACATTGGCAGAAGAACTGACCAAGCACGGGTTCCGAATAGTAAGCGGCACAACTGACAACCATATTGTCATGGTAGACCTCAGGTCAAAAGGAATTAGCGGAAAGCTTTTCCAGGCAGCGTTAGACAAGGTTGGAATTACTGTGAACAAGAACCAGATTCCGTTTGATCCGGCATCACCCTTTGTTACAAGCGGTGTGAGAATCGGTGTTACATCAATCACGCAGCGTGGCTTGAAAGAAGCTGAAGTTAAAGAAATTGCAGCGATAATGAATCAGGTAGCAGCTGCACCGGAAGATGAAGCTAATCTGGCAGAATGCAAGAAGAAAGCAGAAGCTTTAATTGCACGTTTCCCGTTATATCCGGCAGGAAGCTTTGAAGATTAATAACTTATATTTCTTTTAAAACATTAAAGGCAGCAATCAAATCAATTGCTGCCTTTATATACTTTAGGGGTTGTCCCTGTGCAGATTTTAAAATTCTTATAAAAGTAGTTCAGATTGTTATAACCGACTTTATGTGCTATTTCTTTAATCGGCAGGTCTGTGTCCTTAAGCAGCTCAAGTGCTCTTTTTATTCTCAGCTCATTTATATATGTGATAAAACTTACATTGGTGTGCTTTTTAAACATCCTGGAAATATAGTTGGGGCTGATGTGAAACAGCCTGGCACATTCCTCCAATTCTATGGGTTTACCATAGTTATCATTTATATATTCCAATATTTCGTTAAGAGTACTGTTATCAGTATATTTATATCCCATTACCCGTTCCATGGTTTCGATAAACTGTTTAGGTTCAATGGGCTTAAGCAATATATCCTTGGCCCCCAGCCTTAAAGCTGATTGTGCATACTCAAAATAGCTGTATGCAGTAATGACAATAAACTTTATTGTTCCTGTGTAGGAAGCTTTTATTTTTTCCATTACTTCTATGCCGTTATATTTTGGCATCTCTATGTCCAGAAAGACGATATCAGGCCTCAAGCTGTGAATGAGTACTATGGCTTCATCTCCTGAGGTTGCTTGTCCAGCTATTCTAATAGGAAGGTTAAATTTATCGATCAAGTATTTGATTATATCATGGGATAATTCTTCATCATCAACAATAATTGCCGTTTTCACAGCCATCCCTCCATTATAAGGAATTGAACTTAGCTTAACTGATCGCATATAGTAATTTTTATGTTCGTCCCCTTGCTTGGTGCACCGGATACCTCAAAAGTAAAGCTTTCGTCATAATACAACTTCAGCTTCTTAAATATCATCATCAACCCGCTGATTGATTCCCGGCTGTTATTTTTATGAATTCTCATATTTAAGGCTTCTATTTCCGTTTTATTCATTCCTGCACCATTATCACTGATTTCAATGATTACATTGTTGTTATCCGTTCTTCCGGATATCTCTATAAGCATCTTGCTTTTTTCATCCTTAAACCCATGGATGAAACAATTTTCAAGTATTGGCTGCAGGCAGTTAAAGGGTACCATTATATTCTCTATTTCTTTTTGTATATTAAGCCTTATTTCCAGCCTTTCCCCATATCGCAGCTTTTGCAAATCGATAAAGTTAACCAAATAATCCAGCTCATCGGAAAGCTTCACAAGATTACTGCCGGTTTTTAATGAATATCTGAACATTTTTGAAAGATTTATAACAGACTCATAGGTTTTAAAAGCATTTTCCTTTACTGCCAAGCCTGCAATAGCGTTCAAGGTGTTGAAAAGAAAGTGATTGTTGATCTGTATGTTTAATACTTTTTCCTGCGTCGATTTCAAGGACTCCTCCAGCATTATTTCATGCCTTGAAATATCATGGATTATTTCTTCTCTTTTATCCAGCTCCATTTCGGTATTTTCAAATATATAATAGTTAACGATATTTTTGCTTAATTTTCTTACCTGAAGCAAAATTGCATTAAGCCTCGCTTTGGGTATTGCCGGCAACAGCTTATAGCTCTTATTGGACAAATAGTCACTTATAAAGTTATTTTCAGCATCAGGATTATCATAAGTAGTTTTAACATGCCCTCCCCTAATAATACCGATAACTTTTTCATTAAAAAAGATGGGGATTATAAATACTGTCAATCCGAAAGGACATATGAAGGCAGATGAATCTGAATACTGCGGGGACAGGTATTTATCATGGATTTTATATATACAGCAGTTATTCAGGTCTTCTCCGATATGGCACTTGGTTTCACAATACTCCGGATAACCTTGTCCTTTAATAATGACGTTATCACTTTCATCAAAAACTGACAATGGTATTTTCAGTGAATTTATGAATCTGTCATATATATTCTTTACCTTGCCATCAAGTTTGATTGAAGGTTTATTGTTTGCCCCGCTGATCAGCAGCTTCTCTGCCTTGTTCTGAATAAAAGAACTGCTTTCATAATTGGCCGGAATCGAGATAAGCAGTTCTTTTATCGGCTTGTCCCCAATATTTATTGTTTCATGTACGGAACCTGCTTCAATATGAAAACTTGCTCCCGGTGCCAAAGTATTGACGGTTTCGCCTATCAGCTGTTCACCGGTGCCGGACAGCACATACAGAAACTGCTCATCGCCGTAGTGGACATGCTTTATTTGCCTTTTCTCAGGAAATATCGTAATAATTCCTATGTGCATGACACTGGTGGAATTACCGTATTCAGGCTCATATAGCCATTCAATCTGTCCCCAGTCAAAATACTGTATATTCGTTTTGTTCATACATACACTTCCCCGTAAAAAATTACTCTGTGCAGTAGTTGGTTCCTTTTTTCTATTATAGAATATTTCGATGTGTTATGAAAGACTTTCTATTATCTGGCTGAAACAAACATATATCAACCTATTGTGATAATTCTGCTTATTTAAGAATGATGCAGGAAATAACTCAATGAGGAAAGAATAATATAGAGGATTGGGGAGTATAATTCAATACTTCTTGTTCTGCATGAAGTGTGCTTAAAGGCATATATAAATTATATACAACTAAAACAGGAGAGGGTTTTATGGATATTACAAAAGAGTACAGCCCACAGTTTTCAAGATTTCATGATTTGATGAAGTTCCGGGTTCGTGAGATATTGCTTGTGTCAACACAGTATGACGCTTTCGTATTGGAAGAAGACGGGCACTTATCCGAGCAAATATTTAATGAATATCTGGATTTAAACCTTCAGTTTGTTCCCAGGATAAAAAGAGTATCCTCAGCCGAGGAAGCATTCAATGCGCTCAGAAAGAGGATGTATGACCTTGTTATAACAATGCCGAATATTTGTGACATGGATTCTCTGGAATTCGGCAGGCGCATTAAGGCCATATACAGGGAAAAACCTGTAGTAATGCTTGCATACGATACTATAGGCAATGATATTGTTGAAGAAATCAGAAAAACAAAAGCCATAGACAAGGTATTTTTCTGGTCCGGCGACAGCAAGATATTTCTCGCCATAATCAAATATGTAGAGGACCGGCACAATGTAAAGGCAGACAGTGAGCTTGGAGTTCAAAGCATTCTGGTGGTGGATGATTCTCCCTGGTACTATTCTCAGTTCCTGCCTATAATTTATACGGAAATCATGAAGCAGACCCGTTATCTGATATCCCATGCCGTTAATGAGCTTCACCGCCATCTGAGGATGCGGGCAAGGCCTAAAATTCTCCTGGCAGAAACCTATGAAGAGGCAATGGAAATAATTAATAGCTACCGGAACAATCTTCTCGGTATTATATCTGATGTAGGATTTCCAAAGGATGGGAAGCTGAACAGTCAGGCAGGCTTTGAACTGGTTAACCGGCTAAAGGGTGATATCACCGATCTTCCTGTCCTGCTACAGTCGGGAGAAGCCTCAAATGCAGCAAAAGCCCGGGATATTAACGTTGGGTTTCTCAGCAAGACTTCACCTAACCTGCTTCTTGAGCTTAGAAGCTTTATATTGAATAACTTCGGTTTTGGTGATTTTGTGTTCAAATATCCTGATGGTACTGTGATTTCAAGAGCTTCAGACATGTCGGATTTTGAAAAGATAATTCGAGAGCTTCCAGAGGAAAGCCTGAATTATCATGCTATGAATAATCATTTTTCCCGATGGTTCAGAGCCAGGACAGAATTTGAGATAGCGGATGAGATCAGATATATTAAGAGATCTGATTTTAAAGAAACTTCAGAGCTAAGGGAGGTTATTTTGAATAGCCTCGAAAGATATTATATGCGCTACCAGAGGGGTGTAATACTGGACTTCGGTCTTTCAAAGATGGATTTGGAGAGCTCGTTTAACAGGCTGGGAAGCGGCTCCCTCGGAGGTAAAGGAAGAGGAGTGGCATTTTTTAATACTCTGCTTTCCAACTCAGATATTCAAAGCAGATATCCGGATGTCAAGATAAAAACACCACGCTCATTTGTCATTTGCAGCGGAATTTTTGAAGAGTTCATGGAAAACAATAACCTTCAGGAGATAGCGGTCAACTCCACAGATGAAGAGGAAATTGCTCAGATGTTTTTATCTGCGATATTTCCGGAAAAAATTGCAGATAATCTTCGCAGGCTTATAGAAATTGCTAAATATCCGCTGGCAGTACGGTCGTCAAGCATTCTTGAAGACTCACAGAGACTGCCCTTTGCGGGCATATACAAGACCTATCTGCTGCCAAATAACCACCCTGACCCAGAGCTTCGGTTAAAGCAGTTGATTGATGCTATAAAGCTTATATACGCTTCGGTGTTTTCCCAATCTCCCAAACAATATGCACAAAATGCCGATCTGCGTATTGAAGAAGAGAAAATGGCAATACTTATTCAGCAGTTAATAGGAGATTACCATGGGGATATATTTTATCCTGCTTTTTCAGGGGTAGCACAGTCATACAATTTCTATCCGATATCATATATGAAGTCTGAACAGGGCGTTGTCAGTCTGGCCCTTGGGTTTGGCAAAAAGGTAGTTGAAGGGGGACTGGTATACAGGTTTTCTCCGGTCTACCCCAAGATGCCGCCTCCATATGCGTCACCCTCTGAATTTCTTAAAGGCTCGCAGAAGAAATTCTATACTCTTGATTTGAACTTCTCTTCTGAACAGCTGACCTGGGATGACGGATGTTCTTATAAGGAATTTGATTTGAAGCGCGCCGAGTCGGACGGCGTCCTGCAATATATTGCAAGTACTTACTCAATTGAAGATGATACGATAAATGATACTATAATGTTAAAAGGCATAAGGGCTGTAACCTTTGCACCCATATTGAAATACAACCTTATTCCGCTGGCTGATATAATCAAGGACCTTTTGCAGCTGAACAAGGATGCCTTCGGTTCAGATGTAGAAATTGAGTTTGCCGTAAATATTCCGGCTGACAAAAGAAAGAAGCCTGAATTCTATTTGCTTCAGGTACGGCCTCTGGTGGTTGGGAAAGAGAGTGAAGAGGTCAAAATTGACAAGTATACAGAGGAGGATTCGGTCTGTATAAGTCATCATACTATTGGAAACGGTGTTTACCAAAATATATACGACATCATTTATATTGACAGGGACAATTTTGAAATCAGCAAGACCATGGACATAGCTTCGGAAATCGAGATGCTGAACAAAGAACTGTATAGCGAGAACCGAAAGTGCATTATCATAGGCTTTGGGCGTATAGGAACCTCTGACCCCTACCTGGGGATTCCCCTGAAATGGTCACAGATGTCCCAGGCGAAGGTGGTCGTAGAGGCTGATCTTGACAACCTGACCGTAGAACCGTCGCTGGGAAGTCATTTCCATCATAACCTGACATCCTTGAAAATGGGATATTTGCATATAGGCAACAAGTTTGACAATGGGGAATACGTGAATTGGGATTGGCTGGATAAAGCCGCTGCATACAAAAGCACCGAGCATGTAAAGCTCATCAGGGCTGACAAACCCTTTGAGGTCAAAATAGATGGGAAAAGCCGCATAGGAGCTGTATTAAAATCTGAATGCTTTAACAGATAACTGTATCCTGGTTTGCCGGACGAGCATTCTTCCGGCTTATTTTGGAAAGAAGGTAAGAATGCTGAAAATAACAATATGTCCGTTCATATAAATACAAAATAAATGATTGACTCAAACAGTGATAGTTGTATATTATGAACTTAGCGGGCGATTAGCTCAGCTGGGAGAGCACTGCGTTCGCAACGCAGAGGCCGGGGGTTCGAACCCCCTATCGTCCACCATCTGAACGACGGTTGATGATTTGACATTTTTTCTGGGATGTCCTCAACCGTTGTTTTTTATGCTCAACTTCTTTGTTTATGCGGGGTTGGGCATTTTTTATTAGGAGTTATATATTTCGCGAAAAACAATTTACATTATCAATTCAAGTTTCGCGAAATGTTTTCCTTGATTTTATTGAATTCGCGCATTACCCCAGTGTAATAGCTTTCGCGCGTTCAATATAGCTATGCGTCTACTATTCAAAATCATAAATCTGAGAGACCAAAAAGTAAAAGTTAACTCCCGAACATAGGTGTCTAATTTGCTTTCTGCTCCTTGTTATAAAACAAGCGCTCATATGTATTTGGAGTCTTGTCTGGCTTGTCTTTCCTTACAAGTACATTATAGCAATTATGTGAAGATGAATAATGGGAAATATATATTAGTGCGTATCGCAGTCTGAAAGCTTCGCCATTTTTCATGGTTTTTCTTATTGTGTGAGTAGTAGATCATACAAAATTATGCTATAATTTAATAAATAAATTGGAAAATCTGAACCAAAAATGGAAATAAACAAAAGATAGAAGTCGATATTGGAGAAAGGAGGAGATTGCTTATGCGGCTAATCAATAATGTGCAGGATAGTTTCTGGGGCTTATTCAGAACTAAGAACAGGATTTTATATATTGAAGTCTTGATGAATCTTAATGAAGAATATCAGTACAACAATTATTTCATTAGTTGGGACGTGTGTGTGCAGGTGATCTCAAACTTTTTTCATGAACGAATGATAAATCTGGAGGATGAGGAGCAGGAGTCGGATATCGACAAAACGCAGCCACCTGCCACAAGAGCATTGAATTTACTTATAAAGATGGGTTGGCTTAAAAAATTGGAGGATTATAGCCAGGGCATTACCAATATCGTAATACCGGATTATTCTGCGGTAATGATTGATGCGTTCGAGCGGCTCTATAATGAAAATGATGATGAAGCAGAGGTATATATTCGCAATGTATATGCTTCTATTTTTTCTTATATGAATGATTCTCGCGAAGATATCAGCTTTTTAAATAATGCGATGCAAAATACAAGGATATTAAATAAAAGCCTGCAAAATATGTTACATAATATGAACCGCTTTTTTTCCAATCTGTTGGATAAGGAATTTTACGGAAATTTGTTGGCGGAGCATTTGAACGTCTATGTGGAAGAAGTGGTAAAGAAAAAATATCATATCCTCAAAACATCAGATAATTTTTATCTTTACAAAAACGATATCAAGTCCTGGCTAGGAGAGATTGAAGAACGCACGTCCGAGAAAATACTCAATTTAGATAGTTCTGACGAGAATAGTTTGCTTCTGGACCGTTATAATAAAGAATTAAATTTGGTTCAAGAAATAAGCAGAGGCTTTGATGAAATAGAACGGCGGATCTTTTTTATGGATAAAGAGCATACAAAGTATGTCCGCGCAACGGTAACCCGTTTAAATTACCTTATAAACGAGGACAGGGATACGAAAGGGCTTATAATTCAATTCTTAAATTATATCTCGTCGGAAAATTGTATTAGTGCCGCCGACGCATTACATGATGCATCTTTTCTTGTTCATCTTACGGATATGGAAATTATGTCAAGTCGACGTTTTTACAAGAAGAGGAAAATAAAATCAGACTTTACCGCTCAATTGGAGCCCGATAAAGAAATTCAACAGGACTTGACAAAAGAAGAGATCTTGCGCATGAACAGGACTCACAATAAATACAGCAAAATGCAAATTGAAGAATTTATAGAGTCGGGAATAAAGGGGGATCGGTTTGAGGTAACGGACAATACGATTCAAAATGATACGGACTTTGAAAAATTGATTTTGGCTTACGACTATTCAATTCGGCGAAACAGCCGGTTTGAAGTGATAGAAGAAGGCAAGGAAATAGAAACGGAGAGATATCGTTACCCTAAAATAACCTTTAGGAGAAAGCAGGTAGGCGCATGATAAACGAGTACGAGGAACTGAGTTCTGAAGAAAAAGAAAAAGTCACCCATGTTATCAAGACATTGCTTAGCCAGACTTATCTGCTGGAAAGGAAATATGACAAAAGACAGAAACGGATGCAGGTTAATCAAGACTTTCGGGCTTGTGATGGCCGCATGGAGTTTATTCAGGACTATTTTAGTATTGCAGATATACAGGTCAAACAGGATCTTTCCAATGGTGTTATTTACCTGGACGGCGGAGAGCGGGAGATCGGAACGAGGCTGTTAGAGTATACGACCAAGTTCATCTTAATATTGAAGGTCATATTTGATGAACAAATGTCAACTGCGTCTACCAGTAGCTTTGTCATTACCAGTAGGGCAGAAGTGCAGGAAAAGATGGCAGGATTTAATCTGTTGATCCGTCAGCCTACCGGAAACGATATAAAGAGTACTTTCAGATTACTGAAAAAATATCAAATAATAGAACCAGTGGACAACAGTGATGAAAGTAATCTGGCTGCCAGATTCATGATATATCCTACAATAAATATGATTTTACTTGGGGAAGATATCCGGAAATTGGTTGAAACTTATTGTATCAATGTGGAAAAAGCGCAACAGAATCAAGCTGAGGAGGGGCCAATAGATTCCGGCGAGGAGGAAACGTATGGAACAGGATCAGAGATTTGAAGCTTTAAGCAGATTATGCCTGAATAACTGGCATTATATCGATAAAAAAATATTGTCATTCAATGAGATGATCAATTTCTTTGCAGGGCATTCGGGCAGCGGAAAATCTACAATTATTGATGCCCTGCAGGTTTTACTGTATGCGAACACCGATGGCAGGAATTTTTTTAACAAAGCGGCTACGGATGATTCCGACCGAACGTTAATCGAATATCTGAGGGGAATGATCAATATAAAGGAGGATAACGAATATACATATCTTCGCAATCGAAACTTTTCAACGACTATCGTTATGGAACTGCAGCGTACGGATACTGGTGAGAAGCAATGTATCGGCGCAGTGTTCGATGTGATTACAGCTACCAATGAATATGGTAAAACGTTCTTTTGGCACAAAGGACCTTTGCCGGATTCTTATTACAGAACTGCTGAAAGAACCATGTCCGTATATGAAGTGAAAGAATTTATAAGAAATAATTATTCGGCGGACCAGTACTATTTTGAAAGCACAAATGAGCGGTTTCGGACAAAGCTCTATGATGTCTATTTAGGAGGTTTAAATCAGGAGCGATTTCCGCAGCTTTTTAAAAAGGCAATTCCGTTTAAAATGGATATTAAACTATCGGAGTTTGTCAAGGAATACATTTGTATCGAACAGGATACCAACATCGAAGATATGCAGGAAAGCGTCACGCAATACGGACGTATGTGCCGGCAGATCAAAGATATACAGGAAGAGGTAAAAGAGCTTTCTGCGATTCAGCATGCCTTTGATGAGTTTTTTTCTAAAGAAACAGAGGCCAGGAAATTGAAATACTTTGTAGACTCGCTGGAGCTGATGGAAATACGTCAGCAGGAAGAAACATGCAAATTAAAGGATGAAAGCTATAATAAAGATCTGGCGGTCCAGAACCGAAGAAAAGATGAGATCGAGAAGCAAATAAAAGAATTGGAAGATAAGAAAGAAGAGTTAATCGGAAAAATCTCAGCTTCAGGATATGATTCTTTACTGAGTAGCCTGGAAACATTGAATCAGTTAATTCAGAGATTATCTGAAAGCAAAGGAAATTGGATTAGAGTGGCCAACGGCTTAAAAGAATGGGAAGATCAGGATATTACCCCGAATACCATACTTTGGGCAATTGAAGATTTCAAGAATTTTCAAATAAAAAATGAAGAAATTATACATTTAAAAGCGTCATTGGAGGCTGTTCGTAAAGACATAAGACAGCAAAAAAACGGAGCAGATGCGGAAATCAAAAAGCTAGCCGGGGAGAAAAAAGAGCTCCGGGAAGAACTGACAGACCTAAAGCAGGGGAAAACCGGTTATCCAAAGGAACTGGAAAATGCCCGTAGGCTGATTCAGGAGGGGCTCCGTCAAAAGACGGGAAAAAACATAAAGGTTGAGGTTCTGGCAGACCTGATCGAAGTGGAGGATGAAGCCTGGAGAAACGCGGTTGAAGGGTATATGGCCGGAAACAAATTAATGCTGATTGTACCGCCGAACTATGCCAAGGCTGCAATGGAGCTTTATCGAAAGCTTGATAAAAAGGAATACCATAGGGTTTCCGTGTTGGATACAGAAAAAGTTTCAGGACGAAAATGGGACGTCAGACCGGACGCCTTATCCAGAGAAGTCAGTACCCAAATCGGTTACGTGCAGTCATATATCGACTACTTGATGGGCAGAGTTATCAAATGCGACAGCATAGAGGAACTCCGCAGACAGCACACGGGAATTTCCCGGGATTGCGAATTATATTCCGGCTTCAGATACCAGCATATCAATCCGGTCCATTATACTAGGTATGCCTATATCGGAGAAATCAGCAGAAAACAGAGAATAGAAATCTTAGAGGATCGGATTACAGAGCTTGATAAAAAAATAGAGCCGTATATGCAGACAAGCCAGGAAGCGGACGGAATACTTGATCTGGAGCATCTCCAGGGAGAGGCAGGCCTCTACGTCGGCTGGCTGAATGATGTGAAAGAGATAAAAGAAAGAGAAAGAGAAAGGAAGGTGCTGGAGAATTAGATCAATGATTTAAAAGAAAAGAATGTCGATGCTTGGAAGCAAGAGAAATCGGACATAGAATCTGAACTGAAAGCAAGGAATGGACAAGAAGTATCTCTTTTAACAGCAATTAAAGAAACAGAGAAAAATATAAAAGAAAACAATGATGAACGTTTAGAGAAAATAAAACTTTTGACCCAAAAAGAAAAAGAGTTTGTGAAAGTAGATAACTGGGAAGAAGAGGTGACTCGATATCTTGGGAAAAAAGAGGCGAAGGGCAGTACAAACTATTCAAATTTGCGTATCAATTACCAAGGTAGACATACAACCGCGGTAGATGAAACAGAGGAGCTTATGAAAAAGCTCAGAGAAGAGAGGCTTTTATTTCTTAAAAAGCGCCCCAATCGATCATTTACTTTAGAGAGTAGAGAAAATACAGAGTACGAACAGCTGCTGAAAAAGCTTCAATACGATGATCTGGATGCGCTTTATCAAAAAGCGTCCGAGCAGGCGAAAGACGCGATTGAAATGTTTAAAAATGATTTTGTATTTAAGATCAGAAGCGCCATAAAGAACGCGATGGAACAGAAGGATCAACTGAATAAAATCATCAGCAGGCTGGAATTCGGCAAAGACTGCTATAAATTTGTGATTGAAAAAAACAAAGGAGCAGACGGACGGTTTTATCCGATGTTCATGGATGAAAACCTCGAAATCAAGCCTTCTTCCCTGAAGAACAATCTGGAGAATCAGTTGGATATTTTCTCTATGTCCCATGAAGAGCAGTACGGAGATTTGATTGCAGAACTGATTAATATCTTTATACCTCCGGAAAACGCCACATCCAAGGAACTGGAAGAAGCTAAAAAAAATATGGGAAAATATGCGGACTACAGAACGTATCTTTCATTTGACATGGAGCAGATCGTAAAAAATGACGATGAACAGATCAATATCAAACTGGGAAGGATGATCCGGAAAAATTCAGGAGGGGAAGGGCAAAACCCTCTGTATGTGGCTTTGCTTGCCAGCTTTGTGCAGGCCTATCGAATCGATCTGTCGCCTAAACTTCAGAGAAATCCAACGATCCGGCTGGTTATTCTTGACGAGGCTTTTTCTAAAATGGATGCGGAAAAAGTGGCAAGCTGCATAGAACTGATTCAGGATTTTGGCTTTCAGGCGATTATAAGCTCCACCAACGATAAAATTCAAAGCTATCTGGACAGTGTGAACAAAACCTTTGTCTTTGCGAATCCAAGCAAGAAGCATATTTCGATACAGGAATTTGAAAGAAAAGACTTTGATGAACTGCGTTCAGATGTTTAAGTA
>CAZUGK010000028.1:0-8074 GCA_964619815.1 uncultured Clostridiaceae bacterium
GCGGGGGAAGCATTGACTTCAGAGCTGTTATGCTCAATATACAGAAAGTTGAACATCGAATATTATGGTCCGGACATGGTTGCAGATGATTATATAGACATGGAGTGGGCAAGAATTCCACACTTCTACACCAGCTTCTATGTGTACAAATATGCGACAGGCTTCTCTGCGGCAATATCCATATCGCAGCAGATACTGAAGGAAGGACAGCCTGCCGTGGACCGTTACCTGGAATTCCTGAAGAGCGGCGGCTCCGACTACCCAATAGAGCTGTTGAAGATAGCCAATGTGGATATGTCCACAACTGAGCCGGTAGACAATGCCCTCAAGCTGTTCGGCAGCCTTATTGACCAGATGGAGGAATTGTTGGAGAAATAGTAAAAAATCTCATTGAAATTTTTAATGATTTGATATAGAATATATGTTGTCAAAATAATTAAGTGGGGGTATAGCGCAGCTGGGAGCGCGCTTGAATGGCATTCAAGAGGTCAGGGGTTCGATCCCCCTTATCTCCACCAAATTTGATTTTAACACTTACTTTTCAGGTGAGTGTTTTTTTATATGTCTATGCATTGTAATCGAATCCGAGAGGACCGGTTGAAAATAAAGCTGGCATTGTAAATTTCCAAATAAAACTATGCAATATGATTGTAGCCTATCCTGCGAAAAATACGAAATGAAAATCAGAGCAGGAAAGATCCGATTAATCCCTGCTCCATTCAATACAGGTTATGAGAGCTGAGATAGTTATCGAGTAGATAGATGCGCTCATTGTTGGTATTATTCGTTTGACCGTTGACAGCAAAGAGGATGATCTCGGAAATACAGAACGGGACGATGTAGGAATTGGTAAAGCCGAGGCCGTCGATAACTGCGGGTAGTACAAAGTCTGCCAGTGTGGCCAGGGGCGAAGTAATCCGGTCTGTAATCAAGATGGTTGCTGCTCCATGTTGTTTGGCGATCTCCAATAGGGAATGGTTGACCTCAGAATAGCGTGGAAAACTGTAGAGCAACAAACAATCATCTTGCTTTATATCCACGATATGTTCGATTGCCATGCTTTCTGCATGGTTGCAGCAGATTACGTTGGGCACAAAGTACAGCAGTTTGCTGGACATATAGGTAGCACAACTGGCTGTGGAGCGGAATCCGGCTATATACTTGTGGTTGCTGTGGATAAGGATAGAAGCAATCCGGTCAATCGTCTGCAGGTCTAGGACATCGCAGCTTTTTCGGAGGTTTTCGATTGTACGATTAACCACGTCTGAAATCAGGTTGGTTTTATCCAGCGTCTCACGGGTCTTGATGTATTTTTCGCTGGGCAAAAGCGCTTCGTTATACTGTTGAACCATGCGTGTGCTCATATTCCGTTTAAACTCGGTATAACTGTGAAAGCCAAGCTTACGGACAAAACGGATGATCGAGGTATCGCTCACACCGAGCTCATAAGCCAGACTGGTCACAGTCTGCAGGCCTATGATATTAATGTTATCCACGATGTAATCGGCGATTTTCTTATCAGTTTTTGTTAAGGGTGTTTGTTTGATTCGTTGCAGTAAGGTGTCTATTGAGATTCATCCCCTTTCCAGCATTGTTTTATTTTGCTGTCACTATTATACCATAATGTAAAAGAAAAAAAATATACAGCACCTAAAAATGCATGTAGAGGGGGAATATCCCCTCTACAAAGCTGAATGTGACAGAGTTCACTTAAGATACGATAAAGCTTCCTCGATGCGGTCAAGACCTTCTTTCAGATGTTCCATCGAGTTTGAGTAAGACAGCCGCAGGCTGTTTGGAGCCCTGAAGCTGGCACCGGGAACAACGGCGACATGCGCCTGATCCAGTAGATAATTAGCCAGATCGAATGAATTTTGGATAGTTGTACCGCTATATTGTTTGCCGTAATAGGTCGATATATCGGGCAATAGATAAAACGCTCCGTTTACATCCGAACAGGTGATGCCCGGTATGGCATTGAGCCGATTATACATAATATCCCGTCGGTGCGAGAATTCCTTTCGCATGATTTCCACAGAATCCTGCGGCCCAGTCAAAGCCTCCAGCGCAGCCTTTTGCGAGATTGAGTTTGCGCAAGACGTCATATGCCCTTGTATGCCGCTAACCTTGACTACGACCTGGCGGTCTGCTGCCAAATAACCGATGCGCCAGCCTGTCATGGCATAACTCTTCGAAAAACCGTTTATTGTGATACTGATTTTCCGTGCTCTCGGAGAAAGGGAGGCCACGCTCACATGAACTGCGCTGTGATACAGCAGCTTTTCATAGACTTCGTCGGCAATGATATACAGCTCGTGTCGAAGGGCCAGATCTACCAACTGTTCCAGTGTCTCTTTCGGATAGACCGCACCCGTTGGGTTGTTGGGTGTGTTGATGATGATGCCACGAGTACGGGGGGTGATTGCCTGCTCAATGGCGGCGATATCCAGGTCAAATTCCCGACCGGGCTGATGTGAAACAGGAACGAATACCGGTTCAGCGCCAGCAATTCGCACCATCTCTTCATAGCTTACCCAACACGGCGTGGGGATGATGACCTCGTCCCCCGCCTGGGCGATCACCAGCACGGCATTGATCAGTGCTTGTTTGGCGCCTGTGGATACGCAGATTTCGTTCGGTTGATATTCGATCCCGTTTTCTGATTTTAGCTTAAGGCAAATAGCCTGACACAACTCGGGTATTCCCGGTACGGGTGTGTATTTGGTAAATTCTTCATCAATAGCTTTTTTTGCTGCTCTCTTTATGTTTTCCGGTGTGCTGTAATCCGGCTCACCGATATTTAGTTTTATGATGTCTATGCCGTTTTTCTTCAGTTGTGCGACCTTTGCATTCAATTCAACCGTAGCAGATGGCATCAGATTTTTTGCTCTATTGCTAAACATAGTATCACTCCTTAAATTACAAGTCCATTGTTGTTTCGTTTTTATGCTTTTAATTTATTAGCAGCCTTTATTTCCTCTTTAGTGTTTTTACTGTTGAAAATCTTCAGATCCAGGAGGCCCTTTCTGGAACCAACGATGGTGGAACCGACATGGTCGCCTGTGACATTGATAGTAGTATGGCCGATATCAACTATAGGCCATATAGCGGCAATCATAGGCAGCAGACCCATGGGCAGATTTAAGGCTTCAAATAGAACTGCGGAGATTACAACTGCAGTGCCTTTGACACCAGCCGCTCCGATGGAGAGCATCAGGCCCATATAGACGATCTGGATAACAAGTATAGGAGTGATGGGGATATTATATACTTCAAGAGCCAGTATACTGATTATGCCAAGGGCACAAGCAAAACCGTCCATATTAACAGTGGCTCCCAGAGGCAGAGAAAAGGCATAAAGCTTTTCTGGAAGACCGACACGCTCTCTAGAGCACTGCATACTCACAGGCAGTGTGGCATTGCTGGAAGTGGTGCTGGCAGCGACGATAATAGCAGGAAAGATGTTTTTGTAGAACTGGATTGGTGAGACTTTGCCGAGGAGTTTGAGCAGCAGCGGATAGCCAATCAGGAGTAGACCGAATAGGCCTAGATAATCAGCCAAAACAAATTTAGCAGCGACTGCAAGCATCTTGCTGCCCAAGGTGCCGACCATGACAGCGGAGAGGGCAAAGATACCATAAGGTGCCAGCTCTGTAACAAGCTCGGTCATTTTCAGCATTGCCTCATTGGCGGAGTTGATAAAGGCAATCATCGGTTGACCCTTTTCACCGATTATGATGAGGCAAACACCGAAGAAGATGGCAAAGAAGATCACCGGGATCATGTCCATATTTGCCATGGAGTTCACGACGTTAGACGGAATCCAGGCCAGGATGGTATCTACAGCGGAGTATTTGTTATAGGTGACTTCATTTGCCAGGCCCAGCAGGCCCTGAGCGTCAAGACCGGGCTTGATCAGCAATCCTAGCAGAGTGCCGAAGCAGACAGCGATGATGGAGGAAAGAACATAATAGCTGATGACTGAACCGCCGATGCTGCGGAATTCTTTTGGACTGCTTAGCTTAGTGACACCGGACATGATGGAGAAAAATACAAGGGGTACAACCAGCATTTTCAGTAATAGGATAAAAGCATTGCCAATTGGAGAAATAACTTTAATACCAGGACCAACAATCCACCCAACGATACAACCTAAAATCATCATAACGAAAATTTTGAAATACAATGGTCTTTTTGTCCAGAAACTCATATTATTTCACTCCTTTTAATTTAAGGTTGGCTAGAAAACTGTAAGTGCTTAGGTTCATGGTTCGAAAAACTTGACGACCATTTCCCAATCGCAAATATCGATGTGTTCGAATAAGAGACCTTCGCGGAAGAGCGGCTTCATCTTTTGTGTTGAAGTATGCGTCAGGATCAGATGGAGCATGTCTGTATCAAAGCCGGCCTGATAGGCGAGGATGGCGGACATGACGCCGTGCTGGATTTTCTGTCCCACATCGGAAACAACGAGGTCGCCGTTTTCATCAGGTAGATATTCGATAGCTTTATCCACATCATGCAGCAGGCCGAGAGTGATGATTTTGTCCTCGTCGAAGGTTACCTGGTGGTATTTTGTAATGATCCTGCTAACGGACAGAGCGGCTTCCACTGTGGAATTGACGTGTGAGATCAGGCTGACGTTCATCCCCTCTTTGAACTTTGCTTGGTCTAGGCTTTCCCAGGGACTGAGACGCAGCATTTCCAACCAGACGTCAGCCACGGCTGAGGCAGTGTCCGAATTGGAAATTTGCTTAATGCTGGGTAGGTATTTCGCCAAAAAATCGATTTTTTCTTGTTTTTCCATAGTTGTCCTCCTTATTTGTAGTATCCGTCGATGAATTCAATTCCCTTTTCCTTGTTCAGCTTATCGACCCAGCTGCGCTTTGCTGTTCCGTTGACGGCGGCAAGGATCTTGTCTGCATCTTGACGGGCATAAGGTTCGGCAGCTGCAAGGGCGTCTGCTGCGTCATCTCTTGGGATAACAATAACGCCGTCTTCATCCATGACAATAACATCGCCAGGATTCACGCTGATTTCACCACAGGAAATTGGTACATTGACTTCACCGGGACCTTCTTTATATGGACCGGCCGGGGTGCTACCCGTCGCATAGATGGGGAAATCCATTTTCCGTGCCACTCCGATATCACGGATGGGGCCGTCTAGGATCAGGGCACCGATTTTTTTGTACCGGGCATAATTGAACATAATTGCACCCATTAGGGAACGGCTGGAATCACCTTCGTTGGAGACAATGATGATGTCCCCTTCTTGAGCGATATTTAAAGCGTTATGAATGAGCAGGTTGTCACCGGCCCGTGATTTTACCGTCAGAGCCGGGCCAGATGTGATCTCCCGCTTTGGAGAAGAAATAAGATGAATACGTGGGTTGAGAGCACAGGAACGTCCCATGGTATCGGCAATATTCGCAGTAGGAATCAGACCGAGCCGTTCCACAACATCTGGATCCGGCATTTTGCGTTTTAGAAAAACGCGGTTTCCGATCGGCATGTCTATGCACATCCTTTTCTATACTTAAATTGAATATTATTATACATTTAATATAACAATATGTTGAATAATAGTCAACAATTATATTTACAATTTGTTTATAATACTGTTTTTATATAGAGCCGGATAATAAATAATTTTATACTTATCACTAAGGGATAAAGATAAGGGAAATGATAGAGAGGAAAACGGACTAAGGTTTGGACTGTGGTATGGAAGAATTAGCACCCAAGGAAGTAGTACGAACATTTGACATATATGACGATGGGGATATAGCAGAACCCCCGCGTTTCCAATGCGAAAACTGCGGAGGTTCAATGGTACCTGAAGATTTTACAGGTGTTGATGGCGTGCATTATACCATTAACGATTATCGATAATTAACGACGTACTAAGTGAAAGTACGGAGGAGCCGCATTATTTAGCATCGCACTCACCTTTCATATATCATATTATAATATAACATCACAAAACATTATATAAGCAAACATACAACCCATCACATTGGTGAAAAGTACCTAATATATAGGAAATAAGACTTTACAACGATAAACCAATATGGTATTATGTTGTTAAAATACAATATAATACATTATAACACACAATAATACGTATGTAAATAGTTTCCATCGTCTGAAAACCTGAATTTAGTACAAAAGGAGGGAAAATGTAACGCCAAAAGGGATGGCAGCCGCTATCGTGTCAGGAAAGAATACATAATGGGGAATAAGAGAGATTTTCTTTGTTTACTGTCACTGTGCAGGACATTAAAGTATACAATTATTGTCCTTACTTAATATATGGAATCTACAACGGTGGAAAATAGCGATTATGTTGTATTATGCGAGCAGTGGAAAACTTGGACAAGTATGTAATCAGCTGCTCATTGAGAGAAGATACACGGGAAAAATGGAGCATTTTATAAGTAATACAAATATTTTATAGAAGTGCAGGAGGGTGACATATGGACGATAAGCTGCTTGAAGTAAAAAATATTGTCACCGAGTTCAAGACAAAAAGAGGCACCCTTAGAGCTGTCGATGGAGTGAGCTTTTTTGTCAGGCATGGAGAAATGCTTGGGATTGTTGGAGAAAGCGGAAGCGGTAAGTCTTTGACCTCGCTGTCAATAATGGGTCTTTTGCCTTATCCGGGTAAGGTTACATCAGGAGAAATACTATTTGAGGGAAAGGACTTATTAAAACTAGATGAAAGAAAAATAAATGAAATGCGCGGCAAGCATTTATCAATGATTTTTCAGGATTCTATGGTAGCACTTGATCCGGTATTTAAATGCGGTGATCAAATAATCGAGGCAATTATACTTCATCAGAAAGTAACGCGTAGGGAAGCACGAACTGCTGCCCTTGAACTTTTGAATCTAGTAGGCATTCCACACCCGCAGAGATATATGGAAGCCTATCCGCACGAGCTTTCAGGAGGAATGTGCCAGAGGATCATGATAAGCATAGCTCTTTCATGCCGCCCGAAGCTGCTGATTGCAGACGAGCCTACGACTGCCCTGGACGTTACGGTACAAGCCCAGATTCTTGACCTACTAAACAGGCTGCGCCGGGAGTTGAATATGAGTGTTATTCTGATAACTCATGATTTGGGAGTTGTAGCGGGGGTTGCCGATCGTGTTGCGGTGATGTATGCCGGACAAATTGTAGAACTTGGTGATGTCGATAAGATTTTTAATAATCCAAAGCACCCATATACAAAAGGTCTTATGAGGTCTATGCCTCAGCTTAACATAAATTATAAAAGGCTTTATAGCATTTCTGGTACTGTTCCGACTTTGGATAATATGCCGAAGGGATGCAGGTTTGCACAGAGGTGTCCGGAGTGCATGGATATTTGTAATAATATACAACCGGATATGCTTGTGATGAAAGATGGGTACTGTCTGTGCTGCCATAAGTATTCCGGTGATCCGGAGGTGAACGGCCGTGGATGATACTCTCTTAAGAGTAAGAAATCTGAAAAAATATTTCAAATTTAGTTCGGGCATGTTCTCAAAGCAGACAGGTCAGGTGAAGGCTGCTGATTGTGTCAGTTTTGACGTAAAAAAAGGTGAGACCTTTGGGCTTGTAGGAGAGTCAGGATGTGGTAAAAGTACAGTTTCACGTTTGATTCTGAGACTTTGCAAAGCAGATGAGGGTGAGATATTCTTTGAAGGTGATGATCTGCTTAAGCTGAGAACAGCAGAAATGCGTAAACGCCGTGCTCAAATGCAGATGGTGTTTCAAGAACCCTTCGAATCATTGAACCCAAGAATGACAATCGGCGAAATTATAGCGGCGCCAATAGAGATACATAAAACTCTTAAGGGTGCTGCAAAAGCGGCTAGAGTAAATGAATTGCTTGATTTGGTAGGCTTGAACCGGGCTTATGCCAACAGGTATCCTCATGAATTTTCAGGAGGTCAGAGACAGCGTATAGGAATTGCCAGAGCTATTGCGCTGAACCCTAAGCTTGTAATATGCGACGAACCGGTTTCTGCCCTTGACGTGTCAATTCAGTCTCAGA
Source organism: uncultured Clostridiaceae bacterium (assembly GCA_964619815.1). Classification (GTDB taxonomy): domain Bacteria; phylum Bacillota; class Clostridia; order Lutisporales; family Lutisporaceae; genus BRH-c25. The sequence goes on from CAZUGK010000028.1 coordinate 8,044, forward strand.
TACTTAACCTTCTCAGCGATATTCAGGAATC
>CAZUGK010000028.1:8084-11257 GCA_964619815.1 uncultured Clostridiaceae bacterium
TTAGCTATCTCTTTATTTCGCATAACCTGTCTGTTGTAAAGCATATGAGCAGCCGGATAGGCGTGATGTATCTTGGAAAGCTGGTTGAGATCGCAGACCGTGACGAGTTGTATGAAAACGCTATGCATCCTTATACGCAGGCGCTGCTTTCAGCTATTCCTGAGTGTGATACAAACAATAAAAAGCAGAGAATAATACTAAAGGGAGACCTGCCAAGCCCGGTGAACCCGCCGGAAGGGTGCAGATTCTGTACAAGGTGTCAGCATGTGATGCCATTGTGCAAAGCTAGTGAGCCGTTGCTTAATGAATATAAAAGCGGGCATTTTGTAGCTTGCCATCTTTATTCGTCCAATAATGGATCCTGAAAAAATGGGATATCGGTACACCCTAATTAAAATGACTATGGGGGTGAAAGTTTGATACGTTTTCTTTTAAAGAGAATTTATATTGCAATTATTCAGATATTTATAGTGTTGTCGCTGGTATTTTTGCTTATGCACATAATGCCGGGCGATCCAGCAGTCTTGGCGCTTGGAGGGGATAATAATGTAGATCCGCAAGTGGTTGAGGCTCTGCGGCATGAGCTTGGACTTGATAAACCGTTTCCTGTTCAGTACATGGATTACATAAAAAATGTTGCAACATTTGATTTTGGAAAGTCAATAACCGACAAGATACCGGTTAAGGACTACATTATCCAGAGAGTACCGCGCACAATTGAACTTGCGTTGCTGTCTATATCCGTAGCTACGGTTATAGGGGTAACTTTAGGTATAATTGCAGCATTGAAACGACAATCGGTAGTTGATTTAATTATGACTTCTGTTGCCGCTTTGGGCATTTCATTACCCGTATTTGTGTTTGGTACGCTGCTGATTCTTATTTTTAGTTTGAACTTAAGATGGCTGCCTGCCGGAGGCTTTGTGCCTTTTTCGAAAAACCCGTCGGCTCATTACATGAGACTAATACTGCCGGTTTTCACCCTCGCTCTAGGGCTTGCAGCTTCTATTACAAGGATGACGCGTTCCTCCATGCTTGAAGTCCTGAACAAGGAATTTGTACGGACACTGCAGGCGAAAGGGCTTTCGAAAAAAAACGTTATATTCAAGCATGTTTTTAGAAACGCTCTTATTCCTATTGTAACTATTGTCGGTTTACAGCTTGGCAACCTCATAGGCGGAACAGTCCTGATTGAATATCTGTTCAACCTGCCGGGGCTCTGTACCGTACTTGTTAAGGCTATATCATACCGTGATTATCCGCTTATACAAGGATGTATTTTCGTGATGTCAACGTTTTATATTTCAGTAAATATGATTATGGATATTTTGTATGGAATCCTTGATCCGCGTGTGCGGTAATTGTTAGGGGGTGATGATATGCTAAAAAAATGTCTGAGAAACAGGACGTTTGTCATAAGTTTAGTGATGCTTTTACCTTTTCTTTTTATCGCGCTTTTCGGATCATTACTTATAACAGATGATCCTCTTGCGATTGATGCTTCTAATATTTTGCAGCCGCCGTCCGGAAATCATATTCTCGGAACGGATGAGTTTGGAAGAGACATATATTCACGCTTGATTCTCGGAATACGCCCGACTCTGATAATAGCACTTGGTGCAACCGGCTTTGCGCTTTTTATGGGTCTTATTATCGGGGTAATTGCAGGTTATTATGGCGGAATAGTTGAGGAACTGCTTATGAGACTGGTTGATATAGTACTCTGTTTTCCTCCTATCCTGCTTGCGCTTATGATTGTGGCGTTTTGGGGCTCTGGAATTAAAATTTTGATATTTATTATAGGAATACTTTATACACCGCATTTTGCCAGGATTACATATTCCTCGACTCTTCAGGTCAAAAACCTGGAGTATATTGAAAGTGAAAAGTCCCTTGGGGCATCGGCTCTTCGCATACTAGGAAAAGGTATTGTTCCTAATATAATGTCGCCAATTATCATTCAAATAAGTTTGACCATTGCATCGTCTATATTGCTTGAGTCCGGGTTAAGCTTTCTGGGGGTAGGTATACTGCCTCCTGCTCCATCATGGGGGCAAATGATAGGCGCTTCCAAGGGCTATATCAAACTGGCACCTACTTATACACTTTGGCCATCGCTATGTCTGTGCCTTACAATCCTTGCAACTAATTTGCTGGGCGATAGCTTGAGAGATATTCTTGATCCAAAGCTTAATGAAAAATTTTAGTCGGCAAATGGTGAAAACCAATTTTATTAAAAAATTTAGTGGGAGGTATTAAGTATGTTAAGAAAAATGTCCTTAGTCAAAGTGTTAGCATTAACCCTGGCAATTGTATTTATGGTAAGCGGATGTGTTCAACCAAGTACAACAGCACCTGCTGGCGGGGAACAACAAGCAGCTGCTCCTGCCAAAACAAAGGATCTCGTTTATGGACTTTCAGCAGAGCCGGCAAATCTTGAACCTGCCCTAGCCCAAGGAACCGCTAAGAGAATAATTAACGGTGCTATCTACAGAGGTTTGTTCTCCTATGACGAAAACGGAAAATTAGCAGAAGAACTCGGTTCTTATACCGTAGCGGCCGATAACAAGACATATACTATTAAGCTTAAGGATGCCTATTTCCATAATGGCGATCCTGTTACCGCGGAGGATGTAAAATTTACATTTGAGCGTTTGCTTGATCCAAAGACAGGTGCCACTTTCTTTAAGGATTTATCAGTAATAGACAAGATTGAAGTGGTTGACGAAAAGACTGTAAATTTTATACTCAAAAAAGTGTCCGCACCATTCGTTCATTATCTTGCTCTTCCTGAGTCTGCCATAGTTTCTAAAAAATATACTGAATCAAAGGGCGGAGACTTGAGCACTGCACCAATGGGAGCAGGTCCTTATAAATTTGTAAAATGGGAAAAAGGTCAGAGCCTTGTAGTTGAGAAGAATGAAAAATATTATAAACCAGGCTTGCCAAAACTTGATTCCATTACTTTCAACTTCTATGCTGATGAGGATGCTAGATCTAATGCTTTACGTTCAGGAGACATTGATATAACTGACTATGTACCATGGAAAGATACTGCAAGCATGAAGGAAGATCCGAATCTTACAATTGATACGGATAACGGACCAATAATGCTTCTGTCATTCAATACAAAAGTAAAACCACTTGCTGATCCTAAGGTAAGACAAGCTATT
>CAZUGK010000028.1:11267-25534 GCA_964619815.1 uncultured Clostridiaceae bacterium
AGAGAGAATGTCATCAAGGCGGCATTCCTTGGACGTGGTGTTCCGGTTACCGGTTTTGTGCTCAATGAAGGATGGCTGGGATATGATCCAAGTTTAAACGGTTACTATGAATACAATCCTGAAAAAGCTAAGAAGCTTCTTGCCGAAGCAGGTTATCCCAACGGTTTTGACGTAAAACTTCTTGCTTCTTCCTCTTATTCGATGCATGAGCAGACAGCAATCACCGTACAGAATGACTTGAAAGCTGTAGGAATTAATGTAACGCTTGACTTGCCGGACTGGGCTACAAGAATGGACAAGGTCGGCAAGCAGGATTTTGAAATATTTGTTAATGCCATGAGCGGAGAGTTCGGCGACCCTGACTGGCTTACAAACTACTTATACAGTGGTAAACCGACATATAATACTTCAGCTTGGTTTGGCGATCCGGAAATAGACAAACTGCTTGATGAGGCAAGAGAAACCCTTGACAATGCAAAAAGAGATGAATTGTATAAAAAGCTTGCAGCGAGAGTCCTTGAATTAGAGCCTCATGTGTTTATTAATTATCGTGAACAGGCAACTGGAATGCAGAAATATGTAACTAACTTTAAAGGACGTCCTGGACTTCTTTGCTTGTCACAGGCAGGTATGCCTCTCGAAACACTGGATATGAACAAATAGAAGAATATAAAAAGTTCAGATTTGATGGAAGGGGCATATGGTGTGCCCCTTCCTCATATGTGACTAAGATAAATTTGCAAAGAATATACTTGGAGGTTAATAATGAAAAAAGAAATACTAAATAGAATCTCGGTTATGAGTTATCCATATTGTCATTATACTTTTGATTATTTTCTCAAAGCCATGGAAGGGTTTGGAGTCAAAAATATTGAAATATGGGGCGGTTCGCCGCATCTTTATTACGAAGATATGCCGCCTGCTAAGCTTAAAAAGTTGAAGGATGATATAACATCCCGAGGTATGCAGGTAACGGCGTATACGCCTGAACAGGTTTTATATCCGTATAATCCTGCTGCCAAGGAGCCGGAGATTCGTAAAAGAAGCATAGAATATTTCAAGACAAATATAGAAATTGCTGCAGGGCTCGGATCTCCTCTAATGCTCGTCAGTGCCGGATGGGGATACCTGAATGAAAAAAAGGAGGAAGCACTGGAACGTTCATGCGAGTCTCTTAAAATTCTTTCAGCATATGCTCTGGGGCATGGAGTTACACTTGCGCTTGAACCCCTTACTAAAATCAGCTCAAATCTTATAAACTATGCTGATGAACTTGCAAAAATGGTCTCAGCGGTGTCTTCACCTGCCCTTTCCGGTATGCTTGATGTAGGACAGATGGGCATACTGGGTGAAAAGGTAGAGGATTATTTTAAAGCGCTGGGGCGTCCTCCTATTTATATGCATGTAATGGATGGAAGGCCTGCCGGCCATCTTGCTTTTGGGGACGGCATACTTCCGGTTTACCAATATATATCTGAGGCATTGAGACTTGGATATACAGGGCACTTTTCCATGGAAATGAATGATCGACAGTATTATCTCGATCCTGACCATGCGATTAAGCAATCCTTCGAAATACTTAAGGGATGGATGAATGAGTAAGGAACAGATGTAAGAAAATTGTTGATATAGAGTTTAATATGCAGACGCAAATAATTGTCCGGAATAAGAGATTAAGCTCTGCTATGAGCTTAAATCTCTTTTATTTTATCAGTATTGAAGTCTTATTTGGAATAGTTATGTATGTGCTTGATGCAGAAACGGTGGAAAACCAGGTTTTGTATGCCGGTAAGAAAGCCTGTGAATAGAAAGAGCATTGTGTATTGGTTATGTGCGATAAAAATCCCGGCTATAGCTGAACCTAGGCTCATGCCAATGTAATTAGCACAAATCCTGAATCCGGAATAAGAACCCCGGTAGGATGGGTCAATAGACTGCAGCATGGGACTGTCTACTACGGAATAAACAAAATTTGTAGTTGTGGTTCGAGCGAAGGTCATTAATACAAAAATCCAAGCTGGAGAAACGGACATCGTAAATATTACCAGTGCCTGGACGATCAGGGTAACTTCCGCAATCTTGCGGTTGGAAGAGCGGGAGGACAGGTAAGAAACCAGGGGCATTGCCAGGCTGCCAACGATGGAAATGAAGGAAAAGATAATGCCGATTATGCTGTCCGAGAAATGGAAATGCTGGCGCAAGATAATATTCATCATGGACATTACGCTGTTGAATATGGCCATTGTAATAAATCCAAAAAGCAAAAAAGACAGGACACTGCGGTCGAAAAGTACTTTGCGTAATTGTACTTTTTCATTTTGAGAAAAGTTATGTCGCGGCAGACGTGTCCTTGCAATACCAAGTATGAAATAGCAGATGGCGCTTACCACCAGCAGAATTTGATAAGGGTTGTGCAGACTAGGAAAGAGCTTTGGGAAAAGCTTGGGGAAAAAACCTGCAAACAAATTGCCAAGGACGCTTGTGGCAAAATAAATAAAAATTATCAGATTATATGCAGTTTGCTTTTGGTCTTCCAATACCAGACTGAAAATCAAAGGAAATTCCGTACACATTATACAGGCAAGTCCGGTGCCGTAGATGATCTGGCCTATGTAAAAAAAGAATCTTGCAGGGGAAAAAGCAATTATCAGCAGAGAGAGAGCAACAAGCAATCCGCCAATACCGGCTACTTTCGGATAACCGATTGAATCGCTGAGTCTGCCGCTAAAAAAAGAAGAAACAGCAGTGGAAATAAAGGCAACAGAGATAAGGGTGCCAATTTCTACAGAAGAGAAGCCATAGAACTGCAGATGGAAATTCAGGGCTATGCTCCATATGCCGATTCCAATGCCAAAGGCACTTTCACTGGCTAGATTTAATATCGCCGGGCGAGGAAACCCCGTAAACGAACGGGACATAATGCTCATGAATAAATCACCGCCTTATTATATAATAGTATAATACATAATATAATGATAGAGTACATTATATAGTATAATGCAATCCTTAAAATTTGGCTAGTGGTAACCCACACATTCACTAAAACTTACGATATACAATAGCCAGATTGTAATTCTTGCATTGTATTGAGCAAATAGTCTTCCGTAGCGGGTTCGACGCGGAGATGTCTGTGATGGCAAATGTTATAAAATTTGTGCGGCTTATAGAGAAAAGGTTATTTACATCGGAAGATAAATATGGTACTATAACGTTATAATACATAATAAGTACTTACATAAGATATCATTAATATGAAAGGGGCAATCTGGAGCAATAAATTAGTAAATATTCCCCAAGTCTGAAAAGACAGCGGGAATAAAAGATAAAAAATAGAGGGAAAGGTGAATAATCTTATGGGTTACATGATAGGTGTCGATGTTGGCGGCACATTTACGGACTTTTCACTATTTAATATGGAAACCGAGGAACTGATGCATTATAAGCATCCGTCTACTCCTGAAGATCCTTCGGTGGCAATTGTAACCGGGGTGCAGAAGATATTGGATATCTATGGCATCAAACCGGAAGAAGTCGAGTATCTTGCACATGGAACCACAGTTGCAACCAATGCACTGATAGAAAAAAAAGGTGCTAAAATCGGTCTTATTACCACTAAGGGTTTCCGGGATTTGATGGAAATAGGGTGGCAAAAACGGCCTTCGCTTTATGATTTACTTAAGCCGAAAGCTCAGCCGCTTATCCCTCCGGGAATGATCTGTGAGGTGAGCGAAAGAATTCTGCATGACGGAAGTGTGCTGGAACCTTTAAATGAGGAAGATGTAAGGGCAGCTGTTGAGTATTTGAAGGATCACCAGGTGGAAGCTATAGCAGTATGCACAATTTTCTCTTTCCTGAATCCGGTACATGAGAAAAGGATTAAAGAAATCATTAAAGAGATCTATCCTGAAGCATATGTTTCAATCTCCTGCGAACTGGTTCCCGAGTTCCGTGAGTTCTCCCGTATGAGTACAACGGTTCTTAACTCTTACTTGGGACCAATTATGGAAAAATACGTACGAAACTTTGAACGCTGCGTCAAAGAAGCAGGAATTAAGGTGCATCCCTATGTGACACAGTCCAATGGCAGCATCATTTCCATTTCCGAGACCATAGATTCTCCTATAAGAACCGCGGTCTCCGGGCCAAGCGCTGGGGTTGTAGGTGCGGTACATATTGGAGGACAATGCAAATGCGATAAAATAATCACTTTTGATATGGGGGGGACCAGTGCCGATATCAGCCTGATCGAGAACGGAAAGCCGCAGCTTTCCTCAGAGCGTATGGTAGAAGGCTATCCTGCCCGCATTCCGATGATTGATATCATAACCATCGGTGCTGGCGGCGGAAGTCTGGCGTATATCGATGCAGGCGGAGCACTGAAGGTAGGCCCCGAAAGCGCTGGCGCAAAACCCGGTCCAGCCTGCTATGGCGTCGGTGGAACTCGTCCTACCGTTACGGATGCGAATATTCTGCTTGGCAAGCTTAACCAGAAAAAAATCTTAGGGGGACGGTTCCCTGTATATCCTGAGAAAGCAAAAAAAGCGATTGAGGAGCATATCTGCGACAAAGCAGACTTGGAATTAGTTGAGGCAGCCAATGGCATTATTTCAGTTATAAACTCCAGTATGATGCGTGCTGTGCGTCTGGTTTCAGTAGAGCGTGGTTATGATATCAGAGAATTCTCACTGATGGCTTTTGGGGGGGCGGGTCCGCTTCATGCCTGCGAAATAGCAAGAGAATTGGGAATCAGCAGAGTTATTGTTCCTCCATCCCCAGGAACCTTGTGTTCACTGGGACTATTGATGGCTGATACAAAATTTGACCTGAGCCGTTCCAACATAATGATTGCATGCAAAGAGAACCTGAGTGAAATAAACAAGGTCTTCGATGCTATGTTAGCGGAAGGAAATGAAATGCTTACCCGTGAAGGCATATCGGAGGATCGTAGAAGCTTCAAGCGTTTTATAGATGCACGTTATGAATATCAGAACTATGAGATAACCATAGAACTTCCGAATTGTCCTGCGACAGAGGAAGTACTGGCTCAGACTATTCGTGACTTCAACAAGGAACATGAAAGGAACTACGGATACTACAGTGAGAAGAATCGTGTACAGATTGTCAATTATAAGATTTCTGCTATAGGAGAGATTGATAAGCCCCATCCTGAGGAGAATGCCGTGAAAGTTGGAGCCACGCTGCCGGCACCTATTGAAAAGAGGAATGTTATTTACCAGGGTCAGCCGGATTTTATCGAGAGTAAGGTGTACCAGCGTGAGGGAATTGTTCCAGGCTGCAACTTCAATGGCCCTGTGATTTTGGAACAAATGGATTCGACTATAGTTATACCGCCTGATTGGTCGGCTTATTTAGACGGGTTTTATAACCTCATTTTAGATTTTAACGGAGGTGATAAATAATGGTACAGAAGAAAAAAGTAGATGCCGTAACCGTAGAAATAGTTGGGAACATATTGCTTTCCATTGCGGAAGAGACCACAATAGCGATAATTAAAAGCGCATATTCCACTAATATCAAGGAGCGCCGCGACGTTTCAACCGGTGTGGTAGATCCGGACGGAAATATGGTGGCTCAGGCAGAAAACTTAGCCATTCATTTAGGTTCCCTGCTCACTTTTGTTAAAGAATTATATAAACGTCACCCTAAAGAGACAATCCGGCCAGGGGATATGTTTATTGGAAATGACCCCTACAACGGCGGCGGAAACCATCTGCCCGATGTGGTTGTAGCAGCCCCGGCCTTTGAAGGGGATACCATGATCGGTTGGGTGGTTAATATGGCGCACCATTCCGATATTGGCGGTAAAATCCCAGGAAGTACCTCCGGTGATGCCGTAAGTATATTCCAGGAAGGAATTAAGCTTCCTATTGTACGAATCTGTCAAGACGGAGAGATCCTGGACAATGTAATGGATATGATCCTTGCCAATACCCGTGTGCCCAAAGAGCGCTACGGCGATTTGATTGCGCAGATTTCTGCCAACCGAGTCGGAGTGCGCAGGCTTAAAGAAGTTTTCGCACGTTATGATATGACTTTGCTTGATTGTATGAGTGAGCTGCAGAATTATGCAGAAAGACGTTTGCGTACAGCGATAAAAAGCCTGAAAGAAGGCGTCTATAAATTCACAGACTACATGGACAACGGAGGGGAGAAATATCCTGATCCTTTGCCTATCTCAGTTACCATTACCATTAAAGACGGTTCTATTGATTTTGATTTCACCGGTACCTGCGACCAGGTAGAAGCACCGATCAATGTACCTTATAACTCTCTTTTGGCTACAGTATTTTATTCATTAAAAGCACTGGTAGGTCCAGATATTCCTTCAAATGCGGGAATTTACCGTGTGTTCAATGTGCATGCCCCCAAGGGCTGTCTGGTTAACGCGCAGGAGCCTGCTCCTGTAGGTGTTATGATTGATACCTGCCAGAGACTTCCTGATGTTATATTCGGTGCTTTGGCCCCGGTAGTACCGGAGAGAATTCTGGCCGGATGCAACGGTGCTTGTACCTCTGTTGTGTTTACCGGTACGCTGGAAAGCAACCGCGATCATTGCTACATCTATCATGAAGCGATTGCGGGAGGCTCCGGAGCCAGTAAGCATTCCGACGGCCTGAGCGGTGTACAGGTGCATATGACCAATACATCCAATATGCCGGTTGAAGCTTTGGAAATTGAGTTTCCGATCATTCTTTTAAAGAAATACGAACTGCGCAAGGATTCAGGTGGAGCTGGAGAATTCCGAGGCGGTTTGGGGATTGACCGTGAGTTTGAAATTATAGGTGATGGTGTTTCCTGCAACTGCCTGGGAGATAGGCACAAATTCTCCCCCTGGGGACTTGAAGGCGGCAAAAACGGCTTGGGTGGAGCATTCTACCAGGTTAAGCAGGACGGAACCGAGATTCGCCTTTCCAATAAATGTACCAATCATCCACTGGCTAAAGGAGACGTAGTGCGCGTGCTAACTCCTGGTTCAGGTGGTTATGGGAATCCGCTGAAGCGCCCTGTGGAAAAGGTGCTGCGTGATGTTTATGAAAGCAAGGTTTCACTGGAAAGCGCAAGAAATGATTATAAGGTTGCTATTGTCCGTGACAAGAACGGAAACTATCAAGTAGACGCTGAGGAGACAGCACGGATAAGAGCGTAAATTCCAGATCAGGAGCTGAAGAAAATCAGCTCCTGTCTGCAAAGGACGTGTGAATATGAAAATAGCTGCTGTAGGCTTTACCTGCATTGACGTTTATGAAAATTTGGATAATCGCTGCTATGCTACCGGTAACGGGGTGGATGTACTCATCAACCTATGCAAACGAGGCGCTAAGGGATCAGTTGTTAGCGCCGTGGGAAAGGATGAATACGGAGATTTGATGCTTAAAACCCTGTCATGCTATCAGATAGATACTTCACACATTGCTGTGGTGCCGGATGGAAAAACAGCAGTAATAAAAATGTCTTTGGATGGTGTTGACAGAGTACATGGTGAAAGAATTCGAGGTGTCATGGAAGGGTATGCACTCCGACCGGGAGATTTGGAGTTTATCCAGGAGCATGATATCATTCATACTGACTTGTCTTGGAATGTTACGAGTCAGCTTGCCTCTATGAGCGAAAAAGGCGCAAATATCTTTTTCGATTTTTCTATCAAGAATAATCATCCTGATGTACCAGAAATCTTGAAACATATTACTTGGGGGCAATTTTCCTTCCAATCAAAAACCCCTGAGGTGAAGAGCTTTTTAAAATGGGCGGCTTCTTTTGGACCGGAGCTGGTTATTGCTACTTTTGGAAAGGATGGTGCATTGGCCTACGACAACACCCGCTTTTATGAGCAGGATATCGTACCATGCAGCAAGGTGGTAAATACCGTGGGTGCAGGAGATGGATTTGCTTCAGGCTTTCTCTATGGTGTAATTAGCGGCTTGGATATCTCCGAATGCCTGAAATCCGGTGCTGAAACCGCTTCAAAGATAGTAGGCCAGTTTGAGCCGTATTAAAATAGAAACGGAAAGGTGTGAGTTTATGGTTATAGATTCTCACGTACATTGTGCATTTTTTAAAGATATATGTAATAGTCAGGAAACTATTCAATTCCGCCGGGACCAGTACGCCCTTCACAAAACTGGTCCGGCAGATTTGGAACAGACACTGACAGTGATGAATTTTGCAAAAATCGACCGGTCTGTATTGCTTCCGCTGGATTTGACAACTGTCAGCGGCGGAACTTTGGTTTCAAACCAGGAGGTGCAGAAACTGGTATCCCTCCAGCCGGATCGTTTTATAGGCTTTGCCAGCGTCGATCCGTTACGGAGCGATGCTGCCGAGGAGCTGGAACATGCATTCCGTGATCTGAAGCTTCAAGGACTGAAGCTGAACCTGTCAAGGTTGAAGTTGTATCCGATGGATAAGAGTCTTTTGCCGTTGTACAATATCTGCCTGAAATACAACCGCCCTGTGATTTTTCATGCGGGACTAAGCTGGGAGCAGGATGCGCCATCCAGATACGGACGACCGATTGAATATGAAGATGTGGCAATTGCCTATCCGGAGCTGCGCTTCTGCTTGGCACATTTCGGCTGGCCATGGGTGGATGAGACCATAATGCTGATGATCAAATTTACCAATGTTTATACGGATACCAGCCTTTTGTACCTGGATTCTCCAAGGCGCTTTTTCGACCAGCTGTTTATGAAGAATATGGCGCTGACCTGGATGGAACACAATTTCATTGAACAGGTAATGTTTGGTTCCAACGCGCCGAGATTCCGACCTGCAAGGATCCGTGAAGGATTGGAAAGCCTGCCGCTGAGGGAGAACTCCATGGAAAAAATTCTCGGATTGAACGCAGAAAAATTCCTGGGATGGAGGTCATAATGTGATGGTGAAATTGACGGTTGAAGAAGTCCGAAGTACAAAGGAGTTTCAGATGATAAAGATCACCGAACAGGTGAAGAAGGCCGTGGAGAATTCCAATGTAAAAAACGGCCTGGTGGCGGTAATCAGTGCACATACTACAACTGGTATCATGATAAATGAGAGCTTACCCTGTGTTGAACAGGATATTGAAGATACGCTCGAACGGTTAGTACCGCGAGATGCATCTTATGCACACGCCCATTTTCTGCTAAGCTACGGTACAACCGGGGGAAATTCACCGGGGCATCTTAAATCTATGCTGGCAGGTAACAGCTGCATACTTCCGGTGGTGGATGGAAAAATGTACGGAGGTCATGCACAGGACATTTATTTCGTAGAATTTGACGGTGTAAAACCGAGGAAATACTTTATCCAGGTAATTGGAGAGTAGGTGGATTATTGTGATGAAACAAAATTCTTTCTTTGAGAAAAGAGATATGGAAATGGCGGGAATTAACGGTTTTGACATATATCGCCTGCCGGGTCTTACGGTTACAAAAAACGGAACGGTGCTAGCCTATTATGAGGGCAGAAGGGGAGAAGGAGAAGACTGGTACCAGGAGCTTTTCCTTTACCGCAGCATGGACGATGGCAAAACATGGTCCGAACGTATAACAGTTATAGAGGGAATCCCCGGAGAGCAGGTACATAATATTTTTATGCTGGCGGGAAACAGTGGGGATGAGGTGCATTGTTTCTGGAATATAAATCACAATCAGCTTATGTACAAAAAAAGTGCTGATGCCGGCAGAACCTGGACATCCCCTCGTGATATTACCTATGGAGCGCAGACCTGTCAAAAGGAGTATCCCTGGAACGTTTTTTCCGTAGGACCTGGTCACGGCACTATACTGCGCAGCGGCAGAATCCTCCTTCCGGCATGGTTTAGCGTGGGGGGGAATACCCATAAGCCATCCACTTTCGGTTGTATTTACAGTGATGACCAGGGAGAAAGCTGGCAGACAGGTGCTTTGCTGTATCCTAATGAACATCTGATCAACCCCAATGAGGGCGCAGTTTTTGAACGCTGCGACGGCAGCGTGGTAGCGACGGTACGCCATGATTCCTTACCTAGGCGAAGGGCCATGGTAGTTAGCCGTGATGGAGCCTCTCCATGGGAGGGGTTGGAATTCCCAGATGAATTACCTGACCCGATTTGTTTTGGCAGTATGCTGCGGCTTGGCTGGCCTGAAGAGTTGAATATGGATGCGGTGTTATTGTCAAACTGTGCCTGGGAAGATACAGAAGGGGTAGCGAAAAAGAAGCTGGGACTGCTTAAATACAATTGGAGCGATGACGCCAGACGGAATCTTACTGTGCGTTTGAGCGTCGATGGGGGTTACAACTGGAAATATTCCGGCTTGATTGAAGAAAAAGCAGGGTACTCTGATATTGCAATTTCACGCGATAGGAAAACTGTGCTGTGCCTGTATGAAAAAGACTGGATAAATGACAATTGTATTTTCCCCAAGAAGATTGGATTAGCAAGGTTTAATCTGGAATGGCTTACGGGCAATGAACTATCCCAATGACTCAAAAAAATTTCCAGGAAAAGTAGGAGGTTTCAATATGAAGATAAAACAGATCGTAAGTGAGATTAAGAATAAAATGGATGCGGTTGGCGGCCTCAAAGCTATATATTTTGTGGCGTGCGGAGGTTCGCAGGCAGCAATTAACTCTGCTAAGTACCTGATTCAGTGCGAAGCAAAGGGAATTGCAACTGATATTTTCAATAGTAATGAGTTTGTCCATGCTACACCTAAGATGCTGGATGAACAGTGTATATGCGTGATTTGTTCCCTTAAAGCGACGGCTGAGACAGTAGAAGCGGTTAAGCTAGCAAATAGGTACGGGGCTGTAACTGTGGCAATGACAGGTTTCCCGGATACTGATATGGCGAAGAATGGTCAGTATGTAATTGTTTACTCAAACGGAGACAACCAGGTTTATTCCGAGGGTAATCAGGCATCATCGCTGAAATTCTGTTTCGAAGTATTGAAACAGTTTGAAGGATATGAAAATTACGATGCAGCCATAAAGGCATACAACCACTTGGATAAGATTATTACGGATGCTAAGGAAAAAGTGCTGCCCATGGCAGTAAAATTTGCTAACGATTTTAAAGATGACAGCGTCTTTTATGTACTGGGCAGTGGACCGGCTTATGCAACGGCATATACAATGTCCTGCTGTCATCTGATGGAGATGCAGTGCAAACATGCTGTATATTTGCATTCCGGGGAGTATTTCCACGGACCTTTTGAAACGACTGACGAGAGTGTTGCAATGATTTTATTCAAGTCCGTGGGTAAAACACGGCCTCTGGACGAGCGTGCCGAACGTTTCCTGCTGAAATATGCACCGCGCCGTATGATCTTGGACCTGAATGATTTGGGGATCGAAAAGTTGGACAAAACAGTTGCGGAATACTTTACATCAGTTATTTTGATTCCGGTGGAGCGTTTCATCGTGTCTAAAATGGCAGAGATTCGTGGCAAATCCATGGACTACCGACGCTATATGTGGAAATTTGAATATTAAGAAAGTAAGGAACTTTCTATATGGTAAAAAAAGCTGTTACAAAAGTACTCGGACATTGTAACAGCTTTTTTAGCTATTTGAATCAAGACCTACCTGGAAAAGGGGATTCCCATTCCAAAGGCACCGTTTACTAGACAGGTTTTTGCAGCAAACTCGGAACCATGGAGAAGTGAATGGGACAGGGCTTGTTTATAGAATTCACGATCTTCTTTTAAACGGGCTGGGGCATCCTTCTGAACCTGGACAAAAGACAGCAGAAAAGCAGTGGCAAAGGAATCTCCGGCACCAAGAGTATCAACTGCCTTCACCAGTTTTGGGGGTTGACTGTAATAGCTTATACCATCGAAAAGCAAGGCACCGCGGCTGCCGCAGGTTGCTATTACAATGGGGCATCCCTCACGGTACAACCTTCTGCAAACTTCATGGATTTCAGAATCGGGGAGGGAACCGGCGGAAAGAAATCCAAATGAAATATATGGGCAAACTCGGGAGGTCTTTTCCGGATCTATCCATTGTCCGGAAAAATCGTAAGAGATGGGGACACCGGACAGCTTTGCATGAGGCAGCTGCGCATCAAATGCACTGTTATTACTGGTATGAATCAGATCGAACTGCATAAGATAATCCATATCCTCACTATTGAGGATAATGGGGTGTTCCCTCTGTACTCCGCCTTTATTGCTTGTAACGAAGACCCTGTCGCCGTCCACCAGGTTAACAACTGCATAACCGTTTTCGCCCTCGTATTGGCGGCAATGGGAATGCTCGATCCCCAGTTCATCCAGTGTCTTGAGAATATGTGCTGCAACCTCATCCGTACCAAGGACACCCATAAAAGAAGAGTCAGCCTCGAGAGATTTTGCAAAAACCGAAAAGTTCAATGCCTGTCCTCCGGGATACATATATCCCGAATGCAAATATTTGTCACATACATTGTCGCCCAATCCCAGTACATTTAACACCAAAAACACCTCCGAATAATAGCATAATGAATAATTACTTTGAACCATTAATTATATGTAAAAAATCAAAAAAGCTTGTTATTAAAGCTTATTCTTGGATCGGTTGTAATATAACCTTATAATATATCTTAGCCTAGAGATCGAAAATAGTCAACGAAGACTTTGGCAAGTTTTGATGTAAAATAAGCGTTTATCCTATTTCAGTCAATATAATGGAGACAAGTAGTTCTCAATAGCTTCAGTTTTCTCTAAAACAAAACTAAAGCTGTGCAATTCTCTACTTTTACCAACCGGTGTCCAAGCTTTCTAGGAGGCTGTCAAAAAGGTACTCTGTATTTTCCACATCCTACACTATTAAAAATTTAAAATTTGCAGCACTCCATTCATAGAGAATATTGCATGTTTTATTACCAGTATAGGATATAAAAGTGAGAATTGGCCTAGTGTTGACAAGGTTATTGAAAACAGTATATAATATATTATAACGTATTGTAATTGAATGAGAGAGAAGGGATAATTGTGAACGTACTGAATCAATCGGATTCAGTTCCATTGTATAAACAGCTGAAAGACATCATTAAAACGAAGATAATGAGGGGTGAATTGAAGCCAAACGAGCGTATTCCATCTGAATTGGAATTGAGCGAAAACTACAACGTGAGTAGAATAACGATACGCAATGCAATTAACGAGTTGGTAGAAGAGAACCTTTTAATAAAGAAACAGGGTAAGGGTACTTTTGTATGCGGCAACAAAATTGAACGGAATATTGCTCGGTTGATGGGTTTTACGGAGATCTGCAATATGAGCGGACTCAAAGCAAGTAGTGAAATCCTTTTCTGCGGGGTTGTGGATGCAACTCAGCGTGATATTGAAATTTTGAAGTTGCAGGAAAATGAAAGAGTGATAAGCATTCAGAGGGTACGCTATGCTGATGATGTTCCGGTAATTCTGGAACACGTCAGATTCCCGAGCAAGTATTCATACTTGATGTTGGAGGACTTGAAAAATGGTTCTATATACCATTTACTAAGAGAAAAGTATAAAGTCCAACTGCAGTCTTCTCGTAAAAGCATTGAAATGACTTTTGCCACAGATAAGCAAGCCTCTCTTCTGAAAATTGCCAAAGGGTATCCTATGATTTTAATTTCCGGCTTTGTACTGGATGATAAAGACATGCCGGTTCATTACACTGATCAATATATTGTAGGGGATAAATTTAAATTGATTATCTAGAAGACCAAGTGATGCATTATATGTTTATTCTTTGCCAGTTATTAGAGGAAAAGTTGTAATAAGTGTTAAACAGTTATGAACTGATACCTATGTCAAGGACATAAATAAAATAGCGCTAAACACTCAAGAGATGATTTTTGTATTGTACAGGGGTCATCTCTTTTAATCCCATATATCTATAGTTATTATAGTATGTAATATAGTTTTCTACTTTAATTTTAAACTCTTCATAAGTTCTATTTGGAGTATCGTTTATCGAATCTTTTATATGACCCCAAAATGATTCCTGTGGGGCATTGTCCGGTAGATTCCACGTCTTGACATGGATTGCACCAATCCATTTTGTTTGAGTAGCTTTTGTTATGTTGCTAGTGTAATCGACTAAAGAAAAGGGATTGCTCCCTTTTCCTCGTCTAAGAACCGTACATGAGAGTTTCCCACTCATACGGCTCAAGCATTTCTTAACCATTTCTGGCGGCAGACAGTGATTGTAACTGCAGTTTTCTTTTTGTAAAATACGCTTCGTGTATGAAAGGATTTTTAGAAATCTGTAGTTTGGGATGTCGGATGATTTCTATTCTTCTTAGGTTTATA
>CAZUGK010000028.1:25544-37684 GCA_964619815.1 uncultured Clostridiaceae bacterium
TTTTGCCCATTGCTGTAATAATAAATATAGTGTGTTATTGATGTAAGAAAAGGCTTGACTTGACACAACATCTCTGTGGTAATGATAAAGTCATCAGCGTAGCGTATTAGATTTACTTTGGTTTTTGAACGATAGTGATTTTCTATTTTACCCTTTGAATTTCGATGGTATTTGTCTTGAATTCATTTTTCAAGACCATCCAATGTCATGTTTGCATATAGGCTTGAGATGGCTCCTCCTTGTGGTGAACCTGTGTTCGTAGGGAATAAGGTGCCCTCATATATGAACCCTGATTTTAAGAATTGCTTCATTTTGAATAGTGGCATCTATATTCACCTAACTTGCCATATTGGACATTAACACTCATCTTTTAGGTGAGTGCTTTTTATTTTTCAAGTCTTTGATAGATAAACGCTTAAAAGCAAAGTGCCTATAAAAAAAGCCTTACAGTTAATAATGGGTAGTGTCAAGATGAAGACAGCAAGTTACTTTTTACATTTATGTAAATATGTTCGGGTTGTTTGCCTTTGCTTTCTCAACTATACTGTAAACAACTGCACTGGCTTCTGCTCCCTTGGGAGTGTCACTGAACGGCCGGTTTTTCCAGTCTGAGGCGCTCGGTTTTCCTTTAGCTATTTTCACCTCTCACCTAAAGCTGTACGACCATGCTGCTTACCTAGCAGAGTATTGAAATATATTACTTATGTGATAGAATAAAAAATAAATGCTTATTCAATTACCCTTGCAATTTAATGAATTTTTATAAAAGTGACTATATAAATTTTGCTTGGCGTATCAAGTGATATATAAGATGCATTTGTAATTGATATTTTATAAATATACCCATAATATTACAAGCTCGATAATTTTTAAGATGTTTTTGCAGTATTAACGGCTATAAGATTTGCAAGAAGCACGGCGTACACAGATGAAGGCTGAGAAATACTGAGGTATTTAAAGAAGTTGAGATGTTATTAGGGAAGAGGGGGATATAATTTGAATAAAGTAATAGATTTGCTGAAACTGCCGTCCTTATCAAATGCATACATCGTTGCGGGTTTTAATGGGGTTTTCAATACTGTCACAAAGATGGATATTTTGGAAACTTCATTTCCTGCAGTAGAGAGGTTTCTATTTCCATATGGTTTTTTCTTTACCTCTTTCTGGAATTCAAAAAATGACAAAGATAATAGAATAAATCTGGTCAAATCTATGATAGAACATAATTGTGCAGGGATAGCAATTATGCCCGGCCCCAATCTGAATGATGAAATAGACAAGGAAATCATAAGCTTGGGAGATGAACATTCTTTTCCTATTGTTTATGTGCCTTCCAGCGTTTGCTGGAGTGATATCATATCACAGTTTTCACTGCTTGTAAGTTCCATAAACCGATCGGAATCGGATTCCAGAATGGTAGACATTTTGCAGAGCTTAAGTGACTTTCACATAGACAAAAACATGCAAAGGTTTTGTGACCAGCTGAGCAAGTCGCTGTCCATGCCTATGATAATCAATGTAAACGACACTTACTTTTGCGGATTACAAAACAAAGCAGTATCAAGCATACTATCAAAAATACATTCGGTAAAACCAAAAAGAGCCGGTAAAATATACAATCCAATATGTTTGCATATTAACAGCAGTAATATGTCAATTGTCTATTTTGGTAATAGCTCTGTTATTGCCACTTACCTGGATAGTCAAAACATAACAAACCCAAATCTTGATATTTTCTACGAAATAGCACCGATTTTGATTAAAGAACTGGATAATTATAATAATAGAACTGACGGCACTGTCAAAAAAAAGGCAAGCCTGAAGGATAATACTTCCTATTATTTGGCCTTACTGAAGAAGAAGAACATTAATTCCGAAATTGAGTCGCTTAGCCCTGAATACTTGGTGTATGAAGAGAACAGCTTTTATAACTATGTAATTCTTTTACTGCCCCAAAAAGAGGATGATAGAGATATAGTCTATAAAGATTATTATAAAATCATACAAAAAACAAACCCATTGTTTTTTACATTTTCCAGGCAAAGCTTTTCTGATAACGAATTATACAAGCAGATCGGTTTGCTGAAATACTTGGTAAACTCCCTGCTGTTTTTGGATGGAATTTTCTGCATTGATGAACTGCCGCTTTTATACACCATTCAGTATTCACAATATGAGTTTAAGGAAAAGATATTCAAGATTAACAGTATGGATTTGAATCTTGAAACAGAACCCTCCTTCTTCGATACCTTGCGCTTATATATTGTCCTCCGGAATATAAACAATGTATCCGACCTGCTGGGGATTCATGCGAATTCAGTTAAGTACAGGATACAGAAGTGCTTTAAGGTTAGCAAGAACGATGAATTTAATATTCTGACAGAATTGCCGTATATAAGGTTTTTAATGTCTCTGGAAATCTTGAAGATAGAAGCTATTATAAACTAAGCATATAGGGACTGAGTTATGTTTATGCGGGTTTTTCCGGAATGGGGCTGAGTATACTCCGCCGTCATTCCGGAGAAGCCCTTTTTGCGTTCATATTGTTTTTAAATTCTGAATTGTATATTAAGAACAAAACTAAAATTAATATTTGGTTGTAACGTACATTGAAGGAAAAAGCATGTCAAGTATAATTTGAATAAAGAAACATTTAAATATTCTGAACAGGGAGGGATTAATATATGTATGACATTGAACTGGTAAGTGCTGCGACGAAGCTGCTGCGCGATATGTTCATGGTTGAAAAGGGCGAATCGGTTGTACTTACCGAGGATACGGAGTCAAACTATGATGTTGTTGAAGCAACAGCACAAGCTGCTTTTGCGCTGGGAGCAAAACCGATGATTGTAAAGATTGCTTCTCCCAGGGGAGTGGGAAAGGCTGCGGATTGTGATTTCCCTGCAGAACCGCTGACGGCATTGCTTTCTGCAGCAGATGTATGGATTGAATACAATAATGAATGGATTTTCTATTCTACAGTGTATGACAATGTCATTAAAAACAACAAGAAACTGAGATATATGAACCTGGTGGGTGCAAAACCGGATTTAATGATGAGGAATATAGGCAGAGTAGACGTGCCTAACCTTATAAAATTCATATTAAAGGTCGAAGCAGCTACAAAGGCGGCAAAGCATGTAAGAGTCACCACACCAGGCGGCAGTGATATAGAATTTGACAATGTGCCGGGCCGGGAGTTTGCAACTGCAGACGGAATCGTAAGAAAAGGTGAAGTGAAGATGCTCCCCGGACAGATATCATGGGCTCCGGAATTCAAGACTATAAACGGCACAATAGTTATAGACGGAACGTTAACACCTCCGTGCAATAAGCTGAATGAACCCGTAAAGTTAAGGGTTAAAGAAGGCAAAATCATAAAAATAGAAGGCGGACAGCAGGCAAGGGATTTTGAAAACTGGCTGAAGAGCTTTAACGACGAGAATATGTTCACTACGGCACATATTGCCTATGGGCTTGGACCAGGAGCAAAATTGTCAGGGGATATAGTTGAGGATGAAAGGGTATGGGGATGTACCGAATGGGGTTTTGGAAATGTAGGCGGATTGTTGACTTCCGATATTCCTGGGGGGATACCTGCAGCATCACACTCTGATGGTATATGTTTAAATGCAACAGTTTATCTGGACGGTAAATTGTTCCTCAAGGAAGGTATGGTTGTAGGGCCTACGGACGAGATAGTAGAATTGGCAAGAAAACTTGGCAAGTAGAGCGGGGGAAAATAAGCTATGAATAATATGGATATAATGGAGAAAATAGGGAACAAGAGAGACCAGATGATAAATGATTTGATAAAGCTGTGTTCAATACCTGCGGTAAACCCCAGATGTAATGGAAATGGCGAGTATGAACGCATGACTTGGCTAATGAAATTGCTGGACGGCTATTCTATTCCCTATGAAGTTTTTGAAGTTGAAGATAAAGGTGTCAAGCAAGGAAAAAGATTAAACGTTTTGGTTAAATTTGCAGGGACTGAAAAAACAGAAAATACATTATGGTTTATATCGCATATGGATACAGTGGCAGCGGGAGATCTGAAGGCCTGGGATATGGATCCGTTCAATCCGCTGATAAGAAATGGCAAAATATACGGAAGAGGCACAGAAGACAATGGACAAGCAGTCATATGCTCAATATATACATGTCTGATAATTAAGGAAAAGAATATTATACCAAAATGCAATGTAGGGTTTGTTTTTGTGAGTGATGAGGAAACAGGAAGCGACTTTGGGTTAAAAGCTCTAGTCGAAAAAGACATTTTTAAACAGGGGGATGAAGCTATTGTGCCCGATGGAGGCAATAGTGAGGGATCATTTATCGAAGTGGCGGAAAAGTCTATGGTATGGCTTAAATTTACGGTAATAGGCAAAGAAGGCCATGCTGCTATGCCGCAGTTTGGTATTAATGCAAGCTCCATATCCGCCAGATTGTGTGTTGAACTTGAAGATACATTAAAAAGTAAATTCTCTGACAGAGATGTATTATTTGACCCACCCTATTCCACTTTCGAGGTAACCCAGAAATTTGCCAATGTTGACAGCCCCAATGTATTGCCGGGGAAAGACTGCTTTGCAATAGATATGCGTATTTTACCCGAATATAAGGTAGATGAGGTACTGCAGGAAGTCAACAGGGTAATTTCAAAATATGAATACAATCATAAAGTCAAGGTAAATTATGAATTTCTCCAGAGAGTGGATGCACCCAAACCTACTTCAGCTGATTCAAGAATAGTAAAGAATTTAGCTGAAACAATTTCAGAGCTGGGAGTGAATCCTAAAGTGGGCGGAATAGGCGGAGGAACATGTGCAGCTATACTTAGAGCCATAGGTATACCTGCTGTCGTATGGGCAACTGTCGATGACCTGGCTCATCAGCCTAACGAGTATGCGGTTATTGATAACATGGTCAGAGATACCAAGGTATTTGTTTTAACTGTTTTGAAATACATCTAGTATTTAGCAATACTAAAACAAAGCATTATATGATAAAATTATGTAAACTAAATGACAATAGCAAAGTACTATCGAATGGAAACTTTATAAACCAACTGTTTCATATTGTTAACTTCTTTATATTGCTGCAATATACAACTGCTTATACACGACAGACTTTACAACCGTAAAGGAATAAAAATATAAAATATGAGAAGGAGGCACATAATTTATGAAAAAAGTAGTAGCATTGTTACTGGTTTTCACACTTATTGCTGTTATGTTCACGGGGTGCGGCGGCGGAAATGATCAAGGGGCACAAAGTCAGGAAACCCAACAAGCCAGCAGTCCGGCAGAGAAGATAATGCGTATAAGTGTATCCGGCACTCCAAAATTGGATCCTGCAGTTGCTAATGATGACAGCAGCAGCATGGCTGTAATCAACTTGTATGACACATTGGTATATCCTCAACCGGATGGAACGCTAAAACCGCAATTAGCTGACAAATGGGAAGCTAGCCCAGATAACTTGAGCTATACGTTTACGTTGAAGAAAGGGGTTAAATTCCATAACGGTGATGAGTTGACTGCTGATGATGTAGTATTCACTTTTAACAGGATGATGACAATAGGCGAAGGGTTTGCCTATTTGTACAAGGGTATTGTAAAAGAGGCAACTGCCGTTGATCCGACTACCGTTAAGTTTACCCTTACAAAGCCGTATGCTTTGTTCGTTCCAAGTCTCATAAGGTTATATATAGTAAATAAAAATGAAGTAACGAAAAACATCCAGAAGGACGGTCCATACGGTGATATGGGCGATTATGGCAAGAATTGGCTTATTACCCATGATGCAGGCTCTGGTGCTTATACCGTGAAAGAACTACAGCAGCAGGGATATATGTATGCTACGAAATTTAATGATTACTGGGGTGGATGGGACAAGGATGCTCCGGACTCAATCAAGCTTATCGATAATACACAGAGTGTAACAATACGTACCTTAATGGGGAACCGAGAGCTTGAAATAACTGATATGTGGCAGTCTACAGAGAATCTGGATGCCATATCAAAGATTCCGGGCGTAAGCTTGGCAAAATACAGCAAAGGCGCCGTACAGTACATGATGTTCAACACCAAAAAGGCACCTACTGATGATGTTAACTTTCGTAAAGCTTTAACCTATCTGTTCGATTATGAAACAATATCAAAAAAGATACTTGTTGATTCACCTGTAAGTGCCGGTCCGGTCAGCTCCAATTTGCCAGGCCATGATTCCAGCATTCCTAAGGGTACCTTTGATGTCAACAAAGCGAAAGAATATTTACAGAAATCAAAATATGCAGGCCAACTTGATAAATATCCTATTGAGCTGCTCGTAAATTCCGATGTTGCAGACCATCAGAAGATTGCGCTTGCATTCCAGGCAGCTGCCCAGCAGGCAGGCTTGACAGTTAAGATTTCCAAAGCTCCGTGGCTTTCGATTACGGACCAGGTTGCAAAGGTTGAAACAACTCCTAACCTTGTGAGCATAAATGATGCACCCAGCATTTTTGAAGCAGGGAACGTGCTGCAAAACCGTTACTCATCCAGTTCAACCGGAACGTGGGAACAGGCCGAATGGATACAGGACAAGAACCTGGATGCTCAGATAGAGGAGGCTCTACGTACTCCGGATAAGAATGAAAGATTTAATAAGTACGCAGCATTGCAGCAAAAGGTTGTTAATGATATAGCTCCTTCTGCCTATCTTGTAGACCTTACTGAAAGATGCGGATATCAGAGCGATTATGTTTACTGGCCTGCTGCGGAAGCTTCAAAAAATGGAGAATTCATGCTTTTGCCAATGGGTTATCATTATAACTTCCATGAATTCAAAATATACCCCGATAAGATGAAAAAATAGTAAATAAAATTTGAAATTTAAATACAGAAGGGAGTCTTTTAAATGTATGATATAGAATTGGTAGGTACAGCCATAAAATTACTGCATGACATATTTGATGTTCAGAAGGGTGAATCTGTTGTAATAACAGCAGACACAGAATCCAACTATGAGGTTGTTGAAGCAACGGCACAGGCTGCTTTTGCTCTTGGGGCGAAACCAATGATTGTAAAGATTGCAGCACCAAGAGGAGTTGGAAAGACTGCTGATCCTGATTTTCCGATGGAACCTTTAAAAGCAGTATTATGTGCTGCTGATGTATGGATCGAATATAACAATGAATGGATATTCTATTCGAGTGCATATGATGCAGCTTACCATAACAACAAAAAGCTGAGATACATGAATTTATGCGGAGCAAATCCTGATCTGCTGGTTAGGAACATAGGTCGTGTTGATGTCCCGACCTTGAGAGATTTTATATTAAAGGTTACAGATCTGACAGCGGCAACAAAGCATATGAGAATTACTACTCCTGCCGGTACAGACGTTGAATTTGACAATTGCCCGGGGCGTGAATATGCCATAGCTGAAGGAATTGTTAAAAAGGGGCAGGTAAAAATGATGCCGGGTCAGATATCATGGGCTCCTATTTTTGAGACTATAAACGGAGTAATTGTAATAGATGGCACATTGACTCCTCCGTTAGGCAAGGTTAACGAGCCGATCAAATTGACCATTGAGAAAGGTTATATCGTAAAGGTCGAAGGAGGACAGCAGGCAAAGGAATTTGAGGATTGGCTGAAGAACTTCAACGATAAAGGAATGTACCTTTGTGCACATCTTTCCTACGGTTTCGGCCCCGGTGCAAAATTGACCGGCGATATTGTTGAAGACGAAAGAGTCTGGGGCAGTACCGAATGGGGATTCGGCAATGTTGGACCTCAGCTGGTTTCAGATATTCCAGGAGGTATACCCGCAGCATCGCATACAGATGGCATATGCCTGAACTCAACTGTTTACATGGACGGAAAGCTGTTCCTAAAAGATGGGGAAGTTGTAGGTCCAACTGAAGAGTTTGTAAAGCTGGCAAGGAAGCTCGGTAAATAAGACTGAATCAAACATTATAATAGATAACCATCCCCTACATTTAGTTTTATAGAAAATGTAAATACGGCTCTTTTATAAAACAGATTTTAGTGAAGAGAGCCGTATTTACATATTAATTTGGAAGGAGGCGTAATGCATGCTGCGTTTTTTGATCAAGAGATTGATTCAAGGTATTTTTGTTATATTTGGAGTATCGATAATGATATTTGTTATATCACGTATAGTACCGGGTGATCCTGCCCGCATGTCTTTGGGGCCTCGAGCTACTCAGGAAGCTGTAAATCAGCTGAGAGCAGAAATGCATCTGGACAAGCCGATAATTGAGCAGTATGGTTATTGGCTCAGCGGAGCACTGAAGGGCGATCTGGGGTATTCGGTCAACACAAAGAGACCAGTAGCTCAGGATGTTAAAGAGTTCTTACCGGCTACGCTCGAATTATGTTTTCTCGCAGCCTTAATAACTATAGTATTTGCCATAATATTAGGTTTATTGGCGGCACGGTATCATGATACCTGGGTTGATGGCTTGATACGTATTATGTCATATATTGGAATTGCAATACCTGCATTCGTACTGGCTGTGCTGCTTCTATTGGTATTCGGATATTTATTCCCGGTAATACCAACAATAGGAAGGCTGAGCAATGGGGTGAACCCACCGTCTCACATAACAGGCTTCTATCTTATCGATAGTCTGGTGACAGGTAATTTTAAGACCTTTGCAAATGCTTTTGGACACCTTCTGCTGCCTGCCATAGCCTTGGCAGTAGGTTGTCTGTTCCAGGAGGCAAGGATACTCAGGTCTTCGTTAACAGATAATATGGGTAAAGAATATATCTCTGTAACAAAGGGCTATGGATTGCCTCAAAAAGTCATTATGAGAAAATACCTTCTGAAGCCTTCGTTTATCCCTGTTGTAACAGTAATGGGGCTTGATATAGCATCTCTGATGGGGAATGCATTCCTGATAGAACAAATCTTCAGCTGGCCCGGCCTATCAAGATATGGAATGAATGCAATGCTGACAAAAGATCTGAATGCGATTTCATCAGTCATTATTATAATTGGCATAATATTTTTGATTGTCAATATAATTGTTGATCTTGTTATTGCAGCGCTTGATCCTCGTATCAGGTTAGGAGGGAATTCGTGATGAACAGTGAATCAACTGTGAACAAAACAAGTAAAAGGCATTTCTTTTTAAAGGATTCAACAAGAGTAAATCTGCATATATACTGGTATAAGTTTTCCAGAAATAAGCTTTCAATTGTCGGGCTTGTTATAGTTTTGCTATCAATATTTTTCGCACTTTTTGCACCGGTAATTTCTCCGTATCCGGCACATGTGAAGGAATTTGCTGATTATGTCAATGCGAGCTTGTCTCCGAGTGCCAAATATCTTTTCGGAACAGATGTATTTGGCCGTGATATATTGACAAGAGTTATTTTTTCATTTCAGGGAGCGCTTCTGATGGCAGTCATCGTACTTGCAATTTCAGTACCGATAGGTGTATTTTTGGGTTTAATCGCCGGCTACCATAACGGTACCTGGATTGAAGTAGTTATTATGAGGACAACTGATATATTTTTGGCACTTCCGCCGTTGATACTTGCACTTGCTATTGCTGCCGTCCTGAAACCAAACCTGACGAGCTCTATGATCGCCGTAACGATAATGTGGTGGCCGTGGTATACACGTCTGGTCTACGGTATGGCAAATGAATACAGCAAGGAGTATTTCGTGAAAAATGCCGAATTGATCGGTGCTTCAAAAATGCACATTTTATTTCGTGAAATATTACCCAACTGCTTGTCTCCTATTTTTACAAAAATGGCCCTGGATGTGGGTTGGGTTATTCTAATAGGTGCATCGTTAAGCTTCGTAGGGCTTGGTGAGCAGCCTCCGACTCCTGCATTCGGGCAGATGATATCTGATGGTTCACAATATATGCCGGATTTGTGGTGGATGACTGTTTTCCCGGCGCTTGCCATAGCATTTATAATATTAGGGTTTAACTTTCTTGGTGACGGCATCAGGGATATGTTTGACAGGGGGAGGCAGTGATTATGGATAATGCATTGCTAGACATAAAAAACCTAAAAATATGGTATCACACTTATCAGGGGTACGCTAAAGTTGTTGATGGGATAGACTTTTATGTGAATAAGGGTGAAAAGGTAGGTCTGGTAGGAGAATCAGGGTGTGGAAAAACTACAACCATGAAGACTATACTCAGAGTGATCGACCCGGATGTTTCCCATGTACCTGAAGGTGAGATTCTTTTTAATGGTAAGGATATATTAAAAATGAAAACAGGAGAGCTGCAGCAGATAAGGAAAAAAGGCATTTCCATGATATCCCAGGAACCCAATGCTGCGCTGAATCCTGTATTTACGATAGGACAGCAAATAATGGACGTAATAAAGTATTCTGATGTATCCGGTGAGTTTAGCAAAACGGATATGTGGGATATGGCAGTCAAAGCAGTTAAAAGTGTAATGATTTCCGATGCGGAAAGGATATTGAATTCATACCCGTATCAATTGAGTGGAGGAATGAAGCAGCGAATGTGCATAGCAATGGCGCTGGTTACTCCAAGACAGCTGCTTATTGCGGACGAACCGGGTACGGCACTTGATGTCACCATACAGGATCAGATACACAGGCTGCTTAGAGCTTTGGTTGCTGAAAAGCAAATGTCGCTTATTATGATAACCCATTCACTGGGTGTTGCCCGTGAACTTGTTGACCGCATATATGTAATGTATGCCGGAAATATTGCAGAAGTATCTGAAACAAAGGAGCTTTTCAGAAATCCTCTTCATCCGTATACACGCGGTTTGATGGAATGCGTTCCAAGGCTTTCTGGCGGCGGGATAACAGCAGGAATATACGGATACATTCCAAGTTATATAAATCCGACTCCGGGATGCAGGTTTTATCCCAGATGTCCAAATGCACTAGAAAAGTGCAGTAAAGAGAAACCGCCACTTGTAGAGATAAATGAAAAACATAAGGTGGCATGCTTTAATTGTTATAAAGGCTAGAGAGCTTATAAATAGTAAATACCTAAAGAAGGGAGGTACCTATCAGGCTATTGTTTTTTAGTAAACCTGATAAATATAAATTATGAGTAAAGAAATACTGTCTGTAAAAGACTTAAAAACATATTTTTTAGTGGATAAATCAAAAAAAACCTATGTAAGGGCTGTTGATGGGGTAAGCTTTACGATTAATGAAGGCGAAATAATGGGCCTTGTGGGTGAATCAGGTTCCGGTAAGAGTACCATTGCATACACTATTATGGGTATGAACAAGCCATACGGTGGGGAGATCATATTTAACGGCGAAAACATTATTGAAAAGAATAAGAATAAACGTACACTTGATTTCAAAAGAAACGCGCAGATAGTCTTTCAGGATCCGGGTTCATCCCTGAATCCGTATCAGGATGTTCATCAAATATTGAGTTTACCGTTGAAAGTTCATAAAATTGTTCCAAAAGACAAAATTGATGATAAAATAATTGAAATATTAAAAATGGTTGAACTTCCTTCAAGTTTTATGTACAAATCTCCAGGCTCCATCGGTGGCGGAGAAAAACAACTGGTATCAGTTGCAAGGGCACTATGCAGCAATCCTAAATTCATCATACTTGATGAGCCGACTTCCTCGCTGGATGTTTCAATTCAGGCAAAGATTATAAACATGCTATTAAAACTTCATAAAGAACAGAAACTTACCTATATGTTTATAACTCATGATTTAAGCTTGATGAGAAATATTTCAACAAAAGTTGCAATAATGTACCTGGGAAAAATGTGCGAGATTGCTCCTACTGAAGAATTCTACAAAGCTCCTATGCATCCTTATACACAGATGCTACTTTCTTCCATTCCTGTAATTTCAGAGTCGGAAGAAGCGTTAAAACCCAAAAAGGTAGTTTCAACAGGGGAGATTCCTTCACCTGTAAATATTCCTACGGGCTGCTGCTTCCATACACGCTGCAATCAGAAAAGAGATATTTGCTGTAATGAAGATCCTGTTATGCACGAGGTCTCGGAGGGACACTATGTGCGTTGCCACCTTTTTAAAAATAATTAATAGGTAGATGATACCAGGTACAGAACAAAAGAATAGGTAGATGATACCAGGTACAGAACAAAAGAATAGGTAGATGATACCAGGTA
>CAZUGK010000028.1:37784-37886 GCA_964619815.1 uncultured Clostridiaceae bacterium
CAGAACATAAGAACATATTACTATTTTGCAGAATAAGTTCTTATGTTCTGTACCTGGGAAACCGCTGAAAAATGGCCATAAAAAACGAGGTTTTTCCTTGGT
>CAZUGK010000029.1:0-313 GCA_964619815.1 uncultured Clostridiaceae bacterium
CCCTGGAGGAGTTTCAGGCGGTGGAGGCTCAGGCGGTGGAGGAGGAAGCGGGCAAGGCGATTATGCTTCTCTTACCGTAGATGCTCCATCCTTTTTTACTGGAATTGATATGTTAAATTCCACCGAATCAAGAAGGCTGAATTTTATGCATGCAGAGGTTCTGATCATTTCAGAAGACTTAGCTAAGAGCGGAATGTTAGGAGAATTCTTAGCTCCTATAATAAGATTCAGACAGATAAGAAGGTCTATGCATGTATTTGTAATAAAAGGCTCTACGATGAACGCTATAGAAACCACTGAACCTATTGTGGGC